>CBFHZL010000149.1:0-5192 GCA_965660325.1 uncultured Acidiluteibacter sp. | reverse complement strand
AGGTTTATCTGCACAAGAAGCTGCAGACAGAAAGAAGAAAGCGGATGCGGAAGCTGAAGTAAATGCAAAAAGAGCTGCAGAAATTGCTGCTAAAAATGCACCAGTAGTTGAAGAAACTCCTGCGGAGGAAGCTCCTGCAGCAGAAGAAACAACTGATGAAGCTCCTGCAGCTGAAGAGAATTCAACTGAAGAGCCAAAAGCAGAATAATACAGGATACCTTGAAAGTAGCAGATTGCTTTTATTTAGGGTACTCTTCCAAAGTAATTGGAAACAAAGGGGAATTAGCGTTCAAATTAGACGTTGATTCCCCTTCTTCGTATCAGGATTTGGACGCTGTATTTATACGGGTCAACAAAAATGACGATACCTTGGTGCCTTTCTTTTTAACTCAAGCCAACTTGCAGCAAAAAGGAATCTTACGCGTATCTGTGGAAGGCATTGCTTCTCAAAGTGAAGCTAAATCGTTAGTTGGAAAGGAACTCTATTTGCCGGCGGCAGCTCTTCCCAAACTAAAAGGTGACCAATTTTACTATCATGAAATCGTAAACTGGAAGGTTATTGATGACCGTTTCGGAGAAGTTGGAAATATTAAATCTGTGTTGGATTACCCTTCTCAGGATATATTACAGATTTTCACTGCAGATGATAAAGAAGTATTGATTCCATTATTGGAAGATACAATCAAAAAGGTAGACCGAGAAAATACCACACTCCATGTAACTTCTATGGAAGGGCTAATTGAAATGTATTTAGAGGCATAATGTCTGCCTTTCGATTCAAACAGTTTTCCGTTTCACATGATAAATGTGCCATGAAAGTAGGCACCGATGGCGTTCTTATTGGCGCCTGGGCAAATCATCATCATCCTTCAACGATTCTAGATATTGGAACAGGTAGTGGACTGATTAGCTTTATGATGGCTCAACGATTTCACGATGCTAAAATTACAGGAGTTGATATCGATCAACAAGCCATTTTGCAAGCAAAAGAGAATCAAATAACCAATCCATGGAAAGAAAGGATTGAGTTTCTGCATCAAAGCCTCTCTGAATTCAGTCAATCATCATCCTTCGATTTAATTGTCAGCAATCCACCTTTCTATGATGGGACAAATACAAGTGGAAACAAACAACGAGATTTAGCACGACAAAACAACTCCCTACCGCCCACCTTACTCCTCCAAAAAGTAGCCGACATCTTAAACAGATCTGGAGTTTTTTGTTGTATACTTCCTTCAGCTATTGCATCATATTATGAAAAAGAAGCAAATAAGGTTGGATTATTTAATCAGAAAGAACTTTCCGTAAGAGGCAACCATTTAAAACCAACCAAACGAATTTTAATGCAGTTTGGATTTGAAAAAAGAATAAAAACAACAGAAGAATTGGTGATTGAAACTGAAAAACGCCATGTATATACGGCTCAATACTTATCTTTGGTTAAGGATTTTTATTTATTTGCATAATGAGTGACTTTAACACCATCAAACAAGTTATTGAAAATAGAAAATCTATTTTCCCTACACAACTTGATGAAAATAAGACCATTTCGGAGAAAGATGTAACTGCTATTTTGGAAAGTGCCAACTTTGCGCCAAGCCACTATAGAACAGAACCATGGAGGTTTATCGTTTATACAGGACAAGCATTAGTTGATTTTTTTGAAGCCCAAATAAACATCTACAAGCAGCTAACATCAGAAGCTGATTACTCAGAAGTGAAGGTCAAAAAGATGCGTATGAAGGCGAAAAACTTATCACACCTGATCGTAATCGTTGTGCATTACAATGAAGAAGAAAAACTTCCAAAAAAAGAAGAAGAGTGGGCGGTTGCCTGCGCTGTTCAAAATATGCATTTAACTTGCACCACACTGAAAATAGGTGCATACTGGGGCACTGGAAAACTTGCTTATGCCAAGGAAATGCATACACATTTAAATTTGGCAGATAATGAAGCTGTTATGGGATTTTTTCAAATGGGTGTACCTAAGGAAAACCTAAAACTGTTGGAAAAGCGACCGATAACGCCGATACACGAAAAAACAACTTGGATAAAATGAAAGATTATAAAGCCTACTTCTCTATCCCTGCGACAACAGAAGAAATTTATTTAGCGTTAACCATTCCAACAACTATTCACTTGTGGAGCGGTGAGCCTGCGACTATGAGCACAGAAGAAGGAAGTGAGTTCTCTCTTTGGGAAGGAGCCATTGTAGGAAAAAATTTAGAGTTTGTACCACATCAAAAAATCGTACAACAGTGGTATTTTGGAGAATCTGACCCTTCGATTGTCACCATTAAATTACACGAAGACAAATCAAAAACGTCTGTAGAAGTGCGGCAAACCAATATACCAGACGAAGCCTATGATGATATCGTAGAAGGATGGACCTTTAACTATTTTGGTGCTTTAAGAGAGTTTTTTGAGGAGTAAGATAGAATATTACATAGGACTTCGATTATTGTTTTAATCAATAATCCAAAAGAACTATTCAAATCTTTTTTTACTTTTTTTGAATAAAAAGCAACATTTACTGTTTGTAGTAATTTCTCAATTGGCGGCTTAATATACTAGTCCAATAATGCAGCTTTTTAATTTGTAAGTTCATTTCTTCTCGATTTTGCTCTGTAGCTGCCTGATTTACTTTTCTTAATAAACTGAGTATTCTATCAGAAGCCAAAACCTTAGCGCTTAATTGTAGCTTTTCTGAAGCTGTTTTAATGGTTGTAAAATCATAATGCTGATCAGATAGTACCGCAACTAACCTATCAAATGAGTCTATCATTTTCTTAATAAGTTCACGCTCAAAATTATGATCTCCTCTTGCCATATACTTTAATTTTGTGATATCATAAAGAGGTGCTGTTGAAAAGTTAGAACTAGACAAGGTTCCGATAAGGCCCATTAAGGTTTGTTTTAAATCTCTAGCTCCAAAAGGCTTTTGGAGAAGCTCTGTATAGCCTGGCTCAATAAGTGTATTGATATTCTCATCCATTACTGCTCCGGTTAAAATTAATACAGGAAGTTTCGACTTTCGAGTTTCTCTGATATGAGATAATACCGCATAACCGTCTACATTGGGCATTTTTAAATCCAGTAAAACTAAATCATACTGCTCATCATCAAAAGCTTTAATAGCTGCCTCTCCTCCATGAGTTAATGTAGAAACTATTTGAAGCTTATTCAAAATAATTCTTGTAAAGTATTGATGAAATCGATCATCATCTACCACCAGAATACGTTTTCCTTGAAGACTATTTTCCTTATTATCTATGGACAATCGGTGTGGATTAACTTATGGCTTATTACTATCTTTCCTAAATACAAAGACTACAAACCCATAAGTAAATTAATATAACATCACTTAATAGAATTATCAGGCCATAAGATAGGTCTAATTAAGCAAATAACAACACTTTTAAATAGCTTATACAAATAACACTTTTTTTTTAGCAATCATCCTATTGAATAAAATAGATCGATTCAGAGATCAGCTGCAACAAAAAATAGAAGTAACTTCTTCAATCACTTTTTTAGTTTACATATACTTACCCGCATAGTATAACTTAAAATAGAACTAAATAAGGTAGAATTTGTTAAGCTACCAAACCCTCTAAGTAACAATATGCACTTTTGAATTTTAGCTTTGGAAAAGTCACAACTCCGATATAAAATGAATAAATAAGCAGGTTTACTTTTATGATTGAATTCAATAAAAGCATGTTGTGAGAATCTATTTTGGATGGATACCAAACAACAAAAAAGCAAGATAATATGAACTGGAATGATGTAATAAATTATGCAACAAACGGTAACCTAACGCCTCCAAAGCGGGTTGAAAAAACGAATGAGGAATGGAAAGAATTGCTTTCTGAAGAAGAGTTTTATGTCACCCGTCAGAAAGGAACAGAACGAGCACACAGCTCAGATATGTGCAGTGCTTTTGAACCCGGAGTTTATGCCTGTAAATGCTGTGATACACTCCTTTTTGATGCCAATGAGAAGTTTGATAGCGGCACAGGTTGGCCATCATTTACTGAGCCGATTGCCGAAAACCACATTGCGCACATTAAAGATACAAGTCACGGGATGATACGAGTGGAAACCATTTGCAATGTTTGCGATGCCCACTTAGGACATGTTTTTCCAGATGGGCCTGCGCCCTCAGGATTACGATTTTGTATGAACGCACTATCCTTAAAAAAAGTATAAAAATGACAAAAAGTGTAATTATTGGCGGTGGATGTTTTTGGTGCACCGAAGCTATATTTCAAGAATTATCAGGAGTAATTGACGTAAAAAGCGGTTACGCAGGAGGTTCGATAAAAAACCCTGCCTACAGAGAAGTTTGTACCGGCAGAACAGGTCATGCAGAGGTGGTGGAAGTTACCTACGACGATGAATTAATTACCCTACAGAATTTACTAATCATTCATTTAACAACTCATGATCCTACCACTAAGGACCGACAAGGAGCCGACAGAGGAACGCAATACAGAAGTGTAATCTTTTATGAAGATGAAGCTGAATTGGCTATAGCCAAAAAAGCAATCAATGAAGTTCAGCCGGCTTATCATGATCAAATCGTAACAGAATTGGCAGAAAAATCAGCATTTTACCTTGCTGAACCAGAGCATCAAGATTATTATAGGAATAATAGCGAAGCGGGCTACTGCCAAGCAGTAATTAATCCTAAGCTTAATAAATTTAGGTCGTTATACAGTGCACATTTAAAGGCTGAAGCTTAATTCAAGACTAAATTCTCTTAGTTTTAGTGTTTTAAAGTGTGAGAGGAGCATCCTGTTTAAGCAATTGAGCAGGGTGTTTTTTTATGTACAAACGAAAGAATGTGCTTAATTTTGCAGAAAATTAGAAAAAAGATGCTCCACTTAAAATTAGCAACTGATCCTCGTTGGGTAAATGTTGTAGAATCAAACATTGAGGAAATATTAACCGATCATGCTTGGTGTGAACAAAAAGCGGCTACTAATGCGATCACTATTATCACCAATAACTCTGAACATCAAGAGTTGGTTACTGATTTGCTCGCCTTAGCAAAAGAAGAATTAGAGCATTTTGAAATGGTGCATGAAATTATCAAAAATAGAGGCTATACACTAGGCCGAGAGCGAAAAGATTGTTACGTGAATGAGCTTTACAAATTCATGAATAAAGGAGGAAATAGACAACAA
>CBFHZL010000148.1:0-5315 GCA_965660325.1 uncultured Acidiluteibacter sp. | reverse complement strand
TTTCTTTCCAAAGACTAAGACGTTTGGATGATCTCCACGAATACTCGTTGAGCTTTCCAATCTTTCTAAGTCTTCGCTTTGAAAAAATCAAAATTACTTACAATGGCATTTCTTCAATTCTACGAATTGATGTGGATTCAAAACAGATTAAAATATTTTCTTCCGTTCGCTCATACTTTTAGTCCGAGTGCTAACTTTCTCAATTTTAGAATCGAAATTTCATTAATAAAACCCTCTCAAGTATTTTATTCATCCCTTTTTGTTTCGCCAAAAAGGAATACAAAAAAGCGAGCCTGTAATTAATTTCGATGTTTTCTTTCCAAAGACTAAGACGTTTGAAGGATCTCCTCAATTCTTCGGAGCTATTCAAATTTTCTAAGGCGTAAATTCGAAACTCTGTAAGAATTTTCAAGGCCATCCCTTCTAATAATTATTTGTTTAATGTAAAATACCTGAATGTTAATTTGGAAACGATAGGCTCTTATCATTACCTCTTTAACCGACCTTGAAGAAATTGCAGGTTAATTTAGAAGATAAGCATTAGTGAGATGGGGAAGTTCCGACGAACAGGAGGAAATCACCCCACCGAAGTTATGGCTTGGCGATAAATTCAGCTCAATTTATTCATAGTCGTGATCTTTCCCGATAGAATTCGTGACAGGTTGTTTCTTTTCTATCAAGAAAAAAGAATATATAGACAAAAAAAAAGCTGCACATCCTCAACTAAAAGCAATGTGCAGCTAATAAATATTTTCTAAAATCAAGTACTATCCCAAATTCATTGGAACCTCCATCAACAATACTTTAGCATTGCTACTAGCCTCTAGTGCAATCTTATCCGTATCCCAAACACCAAAACCATCTCTTCGTGCTAGTGCTTGTCCTTCAACGATAACGTCGCCTTCTAATACAAACACATACACGCCATTGCCTGACTTTTTAAGTTGATAGTCGGAAGAAATGCCTTTTTCGAAACTACCCATATGGAACCAAGCATCTTGATGAATCCAAACGCCGGCATCATCTTTATTTGGCGATAGAATTTGGTAAAACACATTGCTCTTCTCAATTTCTCGAATAGAGATTTGGTCGTAACGAGGTGTTACGTTTCGCTGATTTGGAAACAACCAGATCTGCAAAAACTTAACGGCTTTGTCTTTATTTCGATTGTATTCGCTGTGGAAAACACCTGTTCCGGCGCTCATTACTTGCACGTCACCTTGTTTAATAACCGTTTGATTTCCCATGTTATCTTGGTGCTCCAAGTCACCTTCAAGCGGAATAGAAATGATTTCCATATTATCATGTGGATGTTTTCCAAATCCATTTCCTGCTGTAACGCTGTCATCGTTCAACACGCGAAGCACGCCAAAATTCATGCGCTCAGGATTGTGATAATTGGCAAAACTAAAACTGTGATGACTGTCTAACCAACCGTGGTTGGCGTGTCCTCTTGTTGCTGCTTTATGTAAAACGGTATTCATTGTTTTTTCCTCCTTATTTGGCAAATGATTAAAACCAACTTGATCGATGAGTCGGTCATAGGTAGAGCGATGCTCTTCTTTAGATTGTACAAGAAATGGAGTAGCTCCTAAAGCTGCTGCTCCTAAAATTGAACGTTTGAAAAACTCTTTTCGATTCATAATTGATTGATTATTATGTGTTTTGAATTGACATTTGCCTTATTTAGTGATTTGATTACTGAGCATTAAACTTAAGCATTTCAATTAAATTGACCTTTCGGCTAGTATAAGAATGTAGTTACTTTACGGAGAGTATGATACTTAATTAAACGCAGAAACGGTTCAAGTTTGCACCTGAACCGCTATTGCTTTTATACCTTTTGGACTGTAGTTTTTATTTATTCAACTTCTCGTACCACTCATTAAATCGGTCACTCATTTGTTTTGGATGAGCTTCTGAAAGAAAATGCTTTCCTTTTCCTAGATATACAAATTCAGCATTATTGAAGTTATCCATTGCGTATTGAACTGCTGCCTTTTGGTTTACCAAGCCCTTTTTTGCATACATGTATAAAATCGGAATTTTAGTTTCGGCCATGCCTTTAGATATTTCATCCAATAAGCTGGCAAACTCACTTTCTCCTTTGCCTTTGGTGTAGGACAACACTGCAGGATCTGGACCATTAATTATGGCGTACCTTCTTTTTTCTTCATCCCATGGTTCGTTGTAAAACGGATATGCTTCTTTTGGTAGCTTCCTGCCAGTGAAGAAATTAACGGCTAGTTTTTTGCCTGCAAAGTTTCGTTTCACCATCCATTTTATATTTCCTTTTTTGGTTCTAGTGATTCTCATAAAAGCTCGAAAGCTAAACGGCAATTGATCGTACATCACCTCAGCGGGCATGAAAGGTGCTTCAAAAAGTACAATACCTTTAACGTTCTGAGGTTCCCGAATGGCATAGAGCATGCCCACTATTGAGCCAATATCTTGAATGTAAAGGGTAATGTTTTTCAAATTTTTGGCTTCTACAAAGTCGGTAAACATTTTATACTGCACTTCAATAGAGGTAATGCTATCTGCAGGAAAAGAAGATTTTCCAAAACCTAGAAAGTCCAAGGCAATTACCTTTTTGTCATCGTCTATATTTGGTATGATGTTCCGCCAAACATATAGATTAGCCGGCAGGCCGTGCAACATTAAAACAGGATCGCCTTCGCCCGATTCAACATAGTGGATTTTTTCTGAACCAATGTCAATGTACTTTGATTCAAAGGGCATTTCAGCAGATATATCCTTTTCCACTTTAGTCGCTTTTCCAGGATAAATTTCTTGCGCACTCAGCTGGTTTAAACCCATAAAGGCGAGACCAAGAGCTAGTGTTTTAGTGAATGAATTTTTCATGTTATTTCTTTTTTAAATTCTTAATTAATCTATTGAAAATGTAGAAATGGCTGATTACGTTGACCACTCCTATGGTGGTAAATGCCCACCACATCGTTCCTAAATCGTAGTTGTAAAATTCAATTGCAAATACCTGGGGAAAGGCGACAATCAAGTCGGTAAAACCAAAAATGTTAAAAATCCAAGCTAAAGGGATTGCAAACGACCATTTGTTTTTTAAAGCAAAAGCGGTTATGACGGCGAGAATGGCAGTACTATAATCCCAAATTCCAACTGTAAAGGCTAAATCATCTGGAAAGTCGTCATACACCTGTGTATCGACCATAAAGACCATTCCTAAATACCTGAGCCCATGAATGAGCACCATGGGAACAAGTGCATCGTGAATTGAAAGTTTGGCGAGTTTTGGAAATACGTACCACTTAAAAGCAAAGTAAAACGTAATTAATCCGGCAGTAGCCTGCATTTGAAAAATGATAAAGTTGTTCATCGTTATTAATTATTAGTTGTTGAATATTTAGAAATTAGATGATTTTCGAACTCTTGCAATGAGATAAATGTGAATAAATATCGCTAAAGGCACTTGAAAAATAGAGATTATGGTAAGTGGTGGCATGCCCAAGTCGGAAGGTTCTGGTACAAGCTGAATGAGTCCAAAAAGTGACAACCCTGTTATTGTAAATGCGGATGCAAAGTCCACTAGACCAAAAATGCTCCAAGCAAGAACCAATGACTTTTCTCTGGATGGTTTGTGGTATACCAACCATGCCACTATTACTGCACTAATAGCAACAAGTATATCCATAACCCCACTTGTGAAACCCACCTCAAACGCTAATTTCCCTTGAAAATAATAAAAAAGAAAAACTAACCCAACTATCCGATATACCTGCGTGCTAACCAATAACCATGTTGGTGTAGCATCCATGAAATTATTAAATGCGGCACTTTTTTTCCATGCTAAAAGTAGAATAATAATTGGTATAGAAAGTAAGTTGCCAAAGACAGCAAAGCCCATTATATCTCCAGGTTGCCAAGCTCCAGAGACTTCAAAATAAGGGATTTGTGCTAGCCCTACAACGAGAATAAACCACGTAATCACGAGGTAACTTAAAGGTCTTAACTTATTCCAACTATAAATGCTAACTGCTATGGCTACCAAAAGAGCCATGATTGTGACTAATATTAATGTTAAGTCCATTTTTTTAGTTTTTAATTGCTTTAATAGAAAATATAGCTGCAATAACTACGAACACCGCACGTACCCAATGAAGTATTAGCCACAAATTGAGTTTACTAGTGGCTATTTCTGGAGAGTACTTCATGTCCATGAAACCAAAGTTAGTTGGCAAGTGATACACACTGGTAATGGTGCAAGTAATCATTAAACAGACTAATGCAACGATCCAACTTTTTCGAACGGATTTTTGACTTTTTGTTTGCACTACCATTGCCACTGTAGCAATAATAGCAGGCAATAAAATTCCCATGGTTGGAGCCAAAAGAAGCGGAAATTGAACACCAAACTGTCGCATAAACTCCATGGGTTCTAGCGTTTGCCAATATCCGCCAAAGCTAAGGCCGATCACCAATAAATTCCCGATAAAGGCAGAAGTGCCAATAATTGCGATGTATGGAAGTGCTTTTTTCATGCTATTTCGTTTTAGGGATAGGCTGTTTATTTAGTTGCTTAAAAATGAATGCAGGAGCTAGTCTGCTCATCAATTTTAGTTGATTAGAAAGCCCAGGTGTTATTTCTTCCTTTCCTTTCATGAAATCTTTCCAAAACAGATTAGCTAATTTTTCTGGTTTCATTGGCTTCAAATCTTCTGCATCTTCTGCATCTTCCATATTCACATTATCAAAAATGGGTGTTTCCACAACAGGAGGCATAAGTTCAACTACTTTTATATTATGCGGTTTTAGTTGTGGACGAATGGATTTTGTCCAAAAATGCAAAGCGGATTTTGTACCTGAATACACAGGTGCTTGAGCAAAAGGTACATAACCTAATCCCGAAGAAGTATTCACTAAAACAGCATTTTTACTCTTTTTCAGTTGTGGTAAAAAATAGTGCAGTAATCGAATTGGCGAATTATAATTGATTTCAATTTCTTGCATTTGTTTTTGCAAATCATTGCTTTCGTTTCCTGCATCTACCAAATTCATTACACCTGCATTGTTGATTAGAATGTCAATACCACCAAATTTTTCTTGAATGTCATCTGCAAGCATTCTAACGTCTGCATCATCCGTTACATCACTTTGGAATATTTGAATTTTAGGAAACTCCTTTTGTACAGCTTCTAATTTGGAAAGATTACGACCTGTAATAATTACAGTATTGTTGTTTTCCATAAATTTTTTGGCGAGTGCAAGTCCAATTCCTGAACTTCCGCCCGTTATAAGCACGATTTGTTTCGACTGTTTCATTTAAAAATATTATTTTT
>CBFHZL010000147.1:0-5333 GCA_965660325.1 uncultured Acidiluteibacter sp. | reverse complement strand
ATTTCTTGAGTGGTAAGTTGTTCACAAATCAAGATCAGTACATCAATTTCTCTGGCAGTCAATTCATTTACACTTCGATCCTTCTTTGATGACCCGATCGATTTCTGTATAGTAATTTCTTCAAAGTAAAAACCTTTGTTGTGGGCCGATGTAATGGTTTTTTTTAGCCGATCAATTGAAGTATTCTTTGGTAGGTAGGCGGCTGCGCCTAATTCAAGCATTTTAAAAACTAAAACATTCGAAAAGTAAGAGCTTAGACCGATTACTTTAATAGTAGGGTAGTTTTCTACAATTATCTTACTCACTTCTATCCCATTCATTTCGGGCATTTTCATATCCACAAGCAGTATGTTGGGGAGTACTTTTTGTTCTTTCAAGTTTTTAAACAACTCTGTAGGAGAGGAAAAGGTCTCTTTTACATGAAACTCTTCAACTTCATTTATTAATTGTTTGAGTCCGTGAATGAAAAGCTCCTCATCATCAAGTAAGTATATTTCTATCATTCGATTTCCTCTTCTTTTTGAGTAATTATAAATTGTAATCCGGGATTGATTTCAAGCGATTCCATTGTTGCATTTAACATGCTAAGTCTACTCTTGATGTTTTTTACACCTAAACCTTTACCTTTTGCCAAATCACTTTTTTTGCCAATTCCATTGTCTTGAAAAATTAGGCAGAACCCTTCTTTTCCTTTGATTAATGAGATCTTAATCTCGCTGCATGCAGCATATTTTATCGCATTGTTTACTAGTTCTTGTACTATCCGATAGATGTGTATGGCTTCTTCAATTTTAAAATCTCCGTCGCTGTAGTCAGTAGTTAATAGTGTATTAATTTGGTTAGACCGATTAAGCTCTTTTAGTTCTTCAAGAGCCGATATTAACCCAAAATTTTCTAGGACAACAGGAAATAAGTCATGTGAAATTCGTCTTGTTTCCTCTATGGTTTTTTGGAGTAATTCGTTTACAGTAACGTACTCTTTTTGAATTTCCCTTGTAGAGTTATTGGTGAGGTTTGAAAGTTGAAAATGGATAATATTCAGTTTAGATACAATTCCATCATGGAGTTCTGCAGAAAGTCGATCCCTTTCTTTTTCTTGTCCCATGATGGAGTAGGATAGCAAGTCTTTGCGATGCGCATTGATTAATAGTTGTCGGTGTAACTGCTCACTTTGAACTTTGCTCTTCGCCTTATTAATGTAAATAATTAGCACCAATACTATAAGCAGCATGCCAAGCATTACCATTAAAATCAATCCGGCTAACGATTCTCCTTCCATACTCTTAATTTAAAAATCTCTACTAAATAAAAAAGAAGACCAAAGATAAAACCAACTGCGTTAGTAATATATAGAACTACTCTAACATTCATATCAAATAACCCGCTATTCCTAAGATTCCAAAAAGTAAAAAAGGAAACACTAACAATTGAAATAATTACCGTACCAATGTTTAGGTAGTAATGGTGCTTTTTTGATACTAGTTGACTTTTATATATTTCAATGATACACAATACGATAATAAACATCTTTAACACAAAGTATCCAACGGTATTAAAGTCTGATAGTTGGTTGACAAAAAGAGATCCATAAAGCAGGGTGATGAGCACCATTACAGCTACTATTTTAAATCTAAGAAGGGATTTTCCATTGTAAAAAAAACTGAAGAAACGAGCCATAAATAACCATTCTACATAATTAAATAAATGCCATAAAAACACATTGTGCATTTTAAAGTGACTCAATACGCCTCCCGTAATATTTACGGTTGTTAGTAAAACTAAAAAAACTGAAAAAACCTTTAATGGCTTTTCCAGCTTTTTGAATTTAGCAAGGTATAATATTGAAGCTATCAGGGAGATGAAGTATCCCAAATAAACAGCTATTTTGTAAATTGTCATTTAGTGCAGGTGTTGAATGACACCAATATTAATCAATATTATACTTTTGAAATCGTTATTGTTTTGGTTC
Organism: uncultured Acidiluteibacter sp.; assembly: GCA_965660325.1. GTDB lineage: Bacteria > Bacteroidota > Bacteroidia > Flavobacteriales_E > Vicingaceae > Acidiluteibacter. The sequence goes on along the minus strand of CBFHZL010000147.1, from coordinate 3,364 downwards.
ACTCACAGAGTACGCTACTTTCATCACAAATATGCGGGCAAACAGAAGTGAAATCATAAACATAGTAACCGTTGTTGTAGTCAATAAGGTCTTTCCCATCTTCATCTACACCTACGATTAGTAAATGCTTTCCGTTTTCTGCATCATTTCCGATATATACACGAATATTTGCACACCCTTTAGATAAAATTTGGGAAATGTCAGCTAGTGGAATTAGAAATCCTTTAAAAAAATCTGTTCCTAGTTTACTTTCTCCAATAGTTCTCCAGCTTGCTGCATAGTCTATTGCTGTTTCTTTTGGTAGTACGTTGGTCGATTCACTCATATTGTATAATTGGTTAATTGATAAATAAAGTTCAATATCTACCAATTATTCCTTTTAAAAAAATTAAATTATCCATGTCGGCCAAATGGTTACTATTATTTAGGTTTCATCTCGATAACGTCAGTAGGGAATCCTTTAAATTTGGGGGGTATTCGATTGTTCAGCTCAATTTCTTTTATTGGAAGTTTTTTCTTCACATATATTTTATACGCTAATGTCTTGGTGTAACGGCCACCAACTTCCTTAAAGCCAATGCTAACGCAAAGCACGCTTGGTAGCTGCATCATCTGATAGATTATTTGAAGTCTAAACTTAAGGAGATCTTTTCTACTGTAGGCTTTAAGAGTACTTTGTTCCATATTAAAAGGGATTTAGTGGAAACAAATTGTATGGTTTATTTTCTCAAATGCATTTAAGAGGGGAGTAATCATATACTACACTAATAGAAGGGTAACTCTTACCTAAACCCGTTGATTATCCCCTCTTAATAAATGAACTAAATTCATTTAATAGCATTCTTAAGTTTAACCGATTCAAAGGTCTTTACCTTTTCTAAAAGATACAATGCGGGGAAACCCGTATTTTTCTATGCAAGTGTTCTTTTTAGTTAATTTAATACCTCGTAGTCAATGATTTATGCAGGTAGGTGATTTGTCCATTTGTCATGAAGTGTGGGTTGTGTTTTGTTTGAAAATTTGAGCCTATGAAGTGACTTATAGTCTCTTATATTGTGTATTTTTGAATCCACTATGGTTTCCCTACTTTAGTGTACTATTTAATGTTAAGTTAACTGAACTCTAGATTTTAAACTGCTTTAACTTGTGTTGAGTCACCGACCAAAATATCTTCATTTTTTCTTTTTTAGTTTGTTTCTGGACTTATTGTTTATCTCCTCTCTAGAGTACTTTGTGTTTAGCTCTAATAATTTGCTAAGCTTAAATTTGTTCTGGATTGTTTCAAAGTTAGTATTATACCCTTCTAAGAGCACTCGGAGGTTTGTAAGTTTAGAAAAAGTGCTGGTTTTAGGATTCAAGCAAATTCTCTTATTTGGAATTCTGTTTTTATTATCAGACCTGTATATGGGTTTGCCGCTTCAAATAGCATTTAAGCATTTTAGCATAGTCGCGCTATCTGTAGTTGGAAGTAAAGTAAGTTTGGTATTGTTTTTAAAGTTTTACAGATCTCTGGGGTACTCCTATAGTAGATTTGTAACTATAGGCGAGTTTCCTGATAAGGAGTTGGTTATAGAGTACCTTACGAACAATCCCAGAACAGGAAATCAGTTTGTTGATCATTTTAATGAGTTACATTTAATAGATGACCTTCATTCTTACATCATGAAGAATGATATTAAAGAGATTTACTGTAATTCACAGTCTCTTTCTAATAGTGACTTAAGTAAGCTTATGAGAGTTGCTTTAAAGCATGATATTTCTTTAAGCTTAATGGCCGATGAGGACCTCAGTTCCATTGATTCAGATGGGAAAAGTATGGACACCTCTGATATTGGTGATATCTCACAGCTAATGTCACGTAGAAATTTAATATTGAAACGTCTATTTGACTTAACCATATCCACTATAGTAATAGTGGGTGTTTTGTCTTGGTTAATTCCTGTAGTAGGACTAATAATTAAATTAGATTCAAGGGGTCCAATCTTTTTCTTACAGCCCAGAGCCGGTAGAAGTGGAGTTTATTTCTATTGCTTTAAATTTAGGTCTATGAAGCCATCATCATCAGATCAGCAAGCTTCAAAAAATGATAATAGAATAACCCGAGTAGGGCGCTTTTTACGATCATCAAGTTTAGACGAATTCCCGCAATTCATTAATGTTTTTTTAGGCGACATGTCAATTGTAGGTCCACGTCCCCACATCAAATCACTAAATGATAAATACGATCAAAAAATTAAACGATACGGAGATCGCCTTTTAGTGAAGCCGGGTATTACAGGACTTTCTCAAATAGCAGGTTATCGAGGTGAAACCAAGGATCAACAGTCGATGCAAAATAGGATTAGAGTTGACTTGCTCTATATCAAAAGCTGGTCTCCCTCGTTGGATTTTAAAATTTTCTTGAGAACTTTCTTTAAAACCTTTTTTTCTAAAGACTCTCAGGCGTATTAATTCGTTCTATCTATAATATTATAAAAGATAAACTTTGGGACAACTCTCGCGTATCGTTTGAACAGTCTTCTTGGTTCCTGTGTCAGCCTGTAAAACCATTCCATACCGATTACTTGAATCCATGATGGCGCTTTTTTAACACGATCGGTATGAAAGTCAAATGCAGCACCAATGGTAAGTATAGCATGCACCTTGGTGTATTTAGCAATCCGATGAGCAAAATAAAGTTGTTTTGGTGCACCTAATCCAACCCAAAGTATCGTTGCGCCGCTTTCATTAATGATGTTGGCGATATCTTTTATTTCCTTCTCTGACAAGTCTTTATAAGGCGGGCAACAGGTGCCTACAATTTGATTGTTTCCCCAGCTCTCGCATGTTTTTTTCAATGAATCTGCTACGCCTTCAGCACCTCCGCATAAAAAGTGTTTTATCTCCGTGGCTGCAGTCTCATGGATAATACGTTTGAAGAAATCAGGACCACCAACTCGAGTTGCTGATTTCGATCCTTTTAATTGGAGCATCCAAACCGATGGCATACCATCAGGGAAATGTGAATAGTAATCTCCAGTAATTTTTTTAAAGCTTTCGTCTTCTTTTGCTAGAACCAATACATTAGCATCAGAAGCGCTGATTAGCAAGTTTTTGGGTGGTCCTTTTAGTAGCTCAAGAAAGTCATTTACAGCCGACTCAAATCCGTAGCTATACAGCTCGGTTCCAATAATTTTCATAAATTATATTCTTCTAGTGCTTCATTATATATAGCTACTAGTTGCTTATAGTTTACTGCTCTGCTGTAGAGGTGTAAAAAATCATTATAGGCAACCTTAACTATATTATCAGTTTCATTTGTATTAGGGTATGCAAAGTTAAGTAATTGAGTTAGTTCTTTATCGTTATTGGGCTCAAAAAGGAG
>CBFHZL010000146.1:0-5415 GCA_965660325.1 uncultured Acidiluteibacter sp. | reverse complement strand
TTGCAAAAAAACAAGGTGGAGAGACGGTGTTATTAACATTTTTTCCCCATCCTAGAATGGTGTTGCAGGAGGATAACGATCTTAAGCTAATCAATACGCTTGAAGAAAAAATTGATTTGCTCGAGAAAGCAGGAATAGATCATTTGATTATCCATCCGTTTACGAAAGACTTTTCTCGCTTAACTTCATTGGAGTTTGTACGTGACTTAATCGTCAATAAAATAGGTACAAAGCGACTTGTTATTGGTTACGACCATCATTTTGGTAGAAACCGAGAAGGATCATTTGACCACTTAATGGAATTTGGCCCTTTGTATGGCTTTGAAGTGGAAGAAATACCTGCTCAGGACATCGATGATGTAAATGTAAGCTCTACGAAAATTAGAAAGGCACTCAATGAAGGAGACCTCAAAACAGCCAATGAGTATTTGACGCATCCTTTTTCAATTTCAGGAGAAGTGGTAAGTGGTGCTCAGAATGGGCGAAAGTTGGGATATCCTACTGCGAATATTGCAGTAGAAGAGCATTACAAGTTAATACCGGCTCATGGAATTTATGCGGTAAAAATCAAACACTCAAATAACGTATATCATGGAATGCTAAATATTGGCGTGCGTCCTACAATTGCAAACGCAGATGGCAAACCGACTATCGAAGTCAATATTTTTGATTTTGATGGAAATTTATATGGAGAATCCATCAGCGTGCAGCTTATTGAGCGTATTCGAACAGAAGAAAAGTTTCCTACATTGGAGGCTCTGATGGACCAAATGCATGAAGACAAGTTGAATTCGCTGAATATACTCAATCGATGAAAAAGTGGGTGGTAGGATTTTTTTTGGTGATTGCTGTTGTTCAGCTTTCTTCTCAATCACTTTACAAGAGTCAAGTGGAAGTCTATACATCTATTTCTAGAGCAAAAGCAAGTCCGTTATCTGTGATTCATTTGGATTTAAGTCGTCAGAAATTAAAAAGCCTTCCTGAGGAGATTAAAGAGATGACGAATCTTCGCTACCTTAATTTGAATGGGAACCGACTAGCCGAGCTTCCTGATTTTATTTTTAGTTTACCGCAGCTTGAAGAACTCAACGTCACTCGAAATAAATTGTACGATTTGCCATTTTCTATAGAGAATGCTAAACAATTAAAAATACTGAAGGCAGGAAATAACCCTTTGCAAAGCATTCCTTATACCATAGATGGTGCTGTTAATTTAGAGCAATTGGACTTGATTCATACCGAAATAAAAATATTTCCTGAAGAGTTAAAAAAGCTATATCATCTCGAGCTATTGGAGTTGCGAGGTATGGATATCGATGAAGAGCAAATGGAATTGTTAAAGGGTTACCTTCCAAACACCAAAATTTATTTTACTAGTGGCTGTCACTGCGGGCCATTTTAGAGGATACAAAAAACGCCAGAAGTCTTAACTCCTGGCGCCTTTATTAGGTAATAGGTTGATGATTGAAACTTGTTACAATTTAACTAAAAGCCTGCCGAAGGTAGCTTTCTAACGTCTAAAATGTTACTTTCTTTCTTAAAACTTCAGGGTAACTCCACCCAAAAAGTTAGTGCCTGCTTGTGGGTAGAAAAAGTTCTCTGTTACTACCTCTCCTACGCCATAAGAATACGTGTACCCATTCGAACTGTATAGTTCATTAAAGGCATTGTTGATTAAAAGCGTGAAGTTCATTTCCTTGAATAATACATCTTTTACAGTGTAGTTCAAGCGAATGTCATTCACCAAGTAAGCATCGATTTTTTTATCATTGCTCTGTGTATTGTCTAAAAATTGCTGCCCTACATGTTTAGTTAGTAAAGAAATGCTAGCATTTTTCACAGGTCGATATTCAATTGTAGAGGCCGCTATAAAGTTTGGAGAAAAGGAGATGTCAGCATCTTCGATTCGTGTAATGATGGTTTCTCCGGAAACATAGTCGTATAAATAGTCATCGAACGCTTCAATTTTATTTCTGCTCATCGTCATGTTTCCTGAAAAAGAAAGTTTTTTAGAAATGGTGACTCCTGCACTTATTTCGATACCTGCTCGATAGCTGTTTTCAACATTTTGTCTGATAGACGATCCCACATCGTTCAGCTCTCCAGTAAGAACTAATTGATTTTTGTAATCCATGTGGAAAAAGTTCGCATGAAAAAAGTAGTCCTTATCATTTACCTGAATTCCTACCTCTAAGTTATTTAGCTGCTCATGTTCTGGCTTTTCTCCTGCCGGTGCATCTATAAAGTCGTTTCTAACCGGCTCTCTATTACTGATTGAATATGAGGCGTATGCGGAAGTGATGGCACTAAAACGATAATTTAAACCCGCTTTTGGATTAAAAAACACGAAATCTTCTTCCACATCAATTCTACGTTGGTCATTGTCAATTCCACTCGTGCTGTAATTAATGGTTCTTACCTGTAAATCAGCAAAAGCAGTCAGGTTATCATTTACTGCAAAGTCTGCTTTTAAGTAAGAATTGAAATCTCTTTTCTTACCTACGTTATCGTAGTAGCGCTCTCGTATGCTGCTATTGGTTGCTATTTCAGACCAAATGATTTCGCCGAAATGATCGCCCTCGTACATATTATACCCACCACCAAGTGTTAAGTTTAATTTTTGCGAAGCTTTGTAATCAAGGCTATACGTTAATCCACCAAAATGATTGTCGAGCCATCTTCTTCGGATCAAATCAGTCGAGCCAATGGTATCACCTCCAATTACCGGGTTATTGAGCCCATAATCTGAGAAGTCATCATCGGAGCGGAATTCTTCGTAATATCCTAGTCCTCTCGTATAGTGAAAGTTGATGTTGGCTGTCAATTTATCAGAAACTTCGTGCGCAATCAACAATTGATAATGATCTTGAGAATAGTTGTCTGTTTGGTTATCATATAAGTAATTGTTGTAAGTTCTTCCCGAGTTTAATAGGTTATCAATTCTTTCTTGGGAAAACCCTTCATTAGCGGCGTGCTCGAGCATGCCTGCACGGTCATTATTTACGCGTGATTCTGGTGTTCCATACCACGATTGGTAGGTTTTTTCTTTACCTCCGAAGGTTATGGCCTTTACAATGGTTTTGTTGCCATAATAAGCTCCGGATAGATAATACGACTCCAAATCTGAGCTCGCTCGATCAATGTATCCATCCGACTTAATTTTAGATAATCGACCGTCAAAAGCAAATTTATTGTTGATTAACCCCGAGCCAAATTGAACGGTGTGTTTTCGTGTATTAAAAGAGCCGAAGGAGTTGGCTATTTCTCCGTAGGCTTTCTCCTTTAGTGTGGTGGTTTGCATGTTGATACTCGCCCCAAATGCTGCTGCTCCATTGGTAGAAGTTCCAACACCTCTTTGAATTTGAATACTCTCAGTAGACGATGCTAAGTCAGGCATATTAACCCAAAAAACACCGTGTGATTCAGCATCGTTGATTGGAATTCCATTGACGGTTACGTTAATTCGTGTTCCATCGCTACCTCTAATCCTCAGTCCGGTGTAGCCCACGCCGGCTCCTGCGTCAGAAGTAGAAACCACTGATGGTGTTTGCTGAAGCAATATCGGTAAATCTTGCCCTAAATTCAGCGCTTCAATATCTTCTTTTGAAACGTTCGTTAAGGTCGTTGCAGAGTTTTCTTGTGCTCGAGTAGCCTCTACGAGCACTTCATCTTGTAAAAATGCACGCTCTTTTAATTGTACATTTATTTTTTTACTCTTGGTGAGGTTGATGCTTAGAGTAGTGTCCTGATAACCAATAAATGAAATGGTCATTGTGTGTTCGCCCTCTTTTAATTTTACTTGATAATTACCCGAGTTATTGGTGGAGATGATTGAACGATTATCATCAAACCGAATCGTAGCTCCGGGTAAACCATTTTGATCTTTTTGACTACTCACTTTTCCTGAGATGGTCACCTGTGCTGTTAATGTTTCTGTAAGAAGAAACATGATGCACCACATTAAATTTTTCATTGTTTTTAAGTATTACTAATAAGTTTTAGCACCTCCTTGGGAGACGATGCATGATAAAAAATATAGTAACCCTTGATAGAAATAGACACACACAATTATGGCCAATCATGCATGTGTTTGTTTCAAATCCCTGCGCCCGCATTACCGGTATCAGGTTCAAAGGGTATAATCTCAGCCCTAACTTATTTCCTTCCGGAACTGGGCACCCCAATCGAGACAATGCAAATGTAGAAAGTTTATTCTGGATAGTTAACTTTTGGTGTAGTTTTTAATGGCTGCTAGTGCGTTATTTAGCCGTTCTGTTTCTTGCCCACTGATTATTTGATAATTAAAACCTTGATTTTGTAGCTCGCTCTCGTACATATTAAGCAAATCTCTCCGTTCTGCTAGGGAAGGATTTTCTCTTAGTGGGTCAAAGGTCCATTCTAGGTCAATGTCCATCAATAGGTAAACGTCAAAATGTTGTTTTTTAATGTGCTTTTCAATCCAAGGGTCTACTTTTTTGTATTTAAATAGTTGCCATATTTTGGTCACAATTAGTTCGGTGTCAGCGATTAAAATTGATGATTCATAGTAGTTAATACTCTCGTATTGTTGCTTGGCGATGTAGGTGACATCATCAAAGGTGTAGGTTTGTTTTGTTCTTAGAAAGAATCTGGCATACTCAGGAATATAGGCTACTTTAAAATGCTTGGTTAGCTCTTTTGCTATCTTAGATTTACCGGTAGATTCTGGTCCTAAAATGGCAATTCTTAGCTGATTTTCTTTTTCCATTCGATGTATCCTTTGATCGCGATTACAGTAAATAACAAAAATAAAATTGATGTAAAAAACAATCCTTTATAAAAGTACATTCCGATCGACACGGCATCTACCACAATCCAGATGATCCAATTTTGTAGGTGTTTTTGGATAACCATAATTGTTCCAATGAGTGCAAAAATCGTTGTAAATGCATCGATGTATGGCAATGACGCATCTGAAAAGTGATTGGCAAAATATCCAAAGAGCGCTACTGCAGCAGACCCGGCAATAACTATCCATAGAAACTTTTTAGCGGAAAGTCGTACGATTGGTTGTTTATCTACCGGTTTATTCCATGCGATATAGCCAACTACTGACATAACGATGTAAAAGAAATTTAAAAATGTATCGAAGTATAATTGATAGTTTAAACAGATGTAAACATAAATAGCTGAGCTTATGCCGCCAAACAGAAAGCATAAACGATTGGTTTTAGATGCTAGGTACACATAAATTAAAGATGAGAGTACAGCAATGATTTCAGCTATTGAAAGATTAGTACCTTCTTGAAATATGGCAGATAAAAAATCATTCAGCCCATCCATTAACCATTCAGTTTCTTAACTGCTGTCGCAATATCAATCAATAGTTGTGGTTGTTTTTCGAATGCGTTACCGATAACTGCTATATCTGCTCCT
>CBFHZL010000145.1:0-5598 GCA_965660325.1 uncultured Acidiluteibacter sp. | reverse complement strand
CAGGCACTATACGATCTTCAAGAAATTGATTCTAAGATTGATAAAATCAGAACCATTCGTGGTGAATTGCCTTTAGAAGTACAAGATTTAGAGGATGAGATCGCAGGTCTTGATACTAGAATTTCTAAATATAATGATGAAATCGGAACATTAGATGCCGACATCTCTGCAAAGAAAAATGCGATGGCTGCTTCAAAAGAGGCGATCAAAAAGTATACTGAGCAGCAAAACAACGTTAGAAACAATAGAGAGTACGATTCCCTCACCAAAGAAATCGAATTCCAAAATTTAGAAATTCAACTTGCTGAAAAAAGAATCAAGGAATACAAAAGCAAGATTGAGGATAAGAAAGTGATTCTTGATGAGGCCAAGGCTAAATTGGAAGCTCGTGCTAAAGAATTAGAGCACAAGAAAAGTGAGCTTGATGAAATCGTTGCAGAAACTCAAAAAGAAGAGTCTGATTTAGATGCTTTATCTGAAAAAGCTAAAGGCAAGATCGATGAACGCTTATTGACTGCTTATACTCGAATCAGAACGAATGCAAGAAATGGTTTAGCAGTAGTTCCTGTTGAGCGTGATTCTTGTGGAGGTTGTTTTAATCAAATTCCACCGCAACGTCAGTTAGATATTAAGATGCACAAAAAAATTATCGTTTGTGAGCACTGTGGACGAGTTTTAGTTGACTCCAAAATTGCAGGTATCGAAGAAGTTGTTGAAGAAGTAAAACCAAAAAGAAGAGCAAGAGCAGCCAAATAAGCTGTCGACGATTATACAAAAGCCCGATGAATAAAATTCATCGGGCTTTTTTTATGAATACATTTTTAATGTCTACTCTTCTTCTTTATCTTTCTCTCGCTTACCATATCTCCCAAAAACTAGATTAACTCCGGCTCTTAACTGCATATGCCTTGCATTTTGCGGCTGAAATGCACCCAGTATATTGTCTGCTACTACATATAGTTGAATAGGGCCTGGATTGAAGGTAAAACCTCCACCTAAATTATTGTATGAATTATTGATGATAGTATAAGAAGCAGAGGCATGAAAAAGTTTACCAAATTTATGGTTGTAACTCATTGTTAAAGATGGGTTAATTCTATTTTTAAAGAACTCCGTTTGTATCAACCCTCCTATTATAGCTTTTTCTGATAGCTGATATGTCGCGCCTATGTAGACACGTGAAGTTAGGCTCGAAGTATAGCTAGCTTCTTCTTCTTCTAATTTAAATGCTTCTTCCAATGAGTCGATTACTCGATCAAATGAGGTATTGCCACTGGAGTCTACATCATTAAGTATAAACTCATCGATGTCTATTCCATTAAAATTAAATTCAGCACCATCATTTACATAGTTCTTTACATTTTCTTTCCAACTGATAAAACCTAAATCAATCAATGAGGCATTAATATTGAGTTTTTCAGTTAACTGATAGCTTCCTGATAAGTCGATGCTTGCTCCATGATTATTCTTTGAAAAGAGGTAATCGCCTATGTCACCAATTGAATCATTAACTCCTGAGGTGTTGTAGCGAATGTCCCCTTGAGCCATTATTTCATAGCTTTCAGGATCAGTGAAAAGGGTGATTTCTGTTTTTTTAGAATCGACGTTTTCCATTCCGTATAAATAATTCAATCGTGCTCCAAGAATTAAACGCTCATCCATAAAAGATCGGTTCAATCCTACACCATAGGATCTATAATGTGTGAAATTTATCCCAAGTCCTTCGAAATTAGCTGTGTTATCACTAAATCCGTTATTTCCTTGCTCTATGAATTGAATAAGGTCTTTGGGATACAGAAATTTAAAGGCTACTTTTTCGGTTACGTTAACTAGTAGGGTTGATCTTTTACCTAGTTTAAAGCCAAAGGAAAGGATATCCGTTTGAGCAACCATGGATAAATAGTTTTTTTCTGATAGGTTATCAATAAGTCGTGGGACCCCTAAAACTAAGGAGTCATTTCTTTTTTCTACAATATCCGACCAAGCGAAAGAATTATTGCTGTAGCTGAGGTAGGTAGATGAAATTCCCGGTAAACCAATAAAAAACTTTCCATCAAATGAGTTGGTGAGGTTAGCGTAGGAGGATTGCGGCAAACCATCCATATAGTAGCTGGTAAAATCTTGCTGAGCAAAGCTGTATGAACTAATGAGCAGCAAAAGTATTGATAAATGCTTTTTCATATTATTCAAAATCTAAGTCAAACGTTGCTTTCATTCCTAATTTCACTTCTATGCGGTAGTTGTCATAAAACTGTACAATACTAGCCCCATTGTTTGTTGTTGAAAGGTCAGCTTTTATAATGGCTTTAGAGCTTCTAAAGATATTGGTCAGTCCCGATTTGTCTATTTTGGTGTCCATTAATGCTTTAGTTTCTTGCACAACTACACCTTGATTATTTATGCTGCCTGATGTAATAATTTGCTTTTGTCCCTCAAAAAGGGAGTCTAGTATTTTTGAATTTCCATCTGCAAAGTAAATTTGTAAATCGGCATCTACAGGGAATCCATTAGATATATTTGTTCTGAATGTAGCGGCATCCAATAGTTGCGTGTTGTCAAATTCAAAATCTAAGGTGTCTAGTAACACATAATCGCTCACTGTACCAACAAGTGGGAGTTCAAATTTAATATTTACAGTTGCTTTTGAATTATCAGTAACGAAGTTTTGAAATGCAGTATTATTTGGGTTCGTGTTTGCTGAAAATTTAAATATAAAGTCGGTTGGCAAGCTAGAAACTACATTGTCAATATTACTATTGTTTGCATTTAATACTGATTCTGTAATTGCTGAGTCTCCAACTCGGGTTGGAGAGTTAATAGTTATAGGATTTTGAGGTAGTTGTATCGGTAGTACACCCGAATTGACAGTTTTTGCATCGAATCGCTCAAAATCGACTGCTATTGGAATTCCAAATTCGTTAATAGCATTAATAGTTAGCTTAGGGTCTGCGGAGTAAAAGTTACCTCCGCTTGCCCCATCAAAAAACTCCAATGGGAGAGTATCCAAATCAAAGTTAATATTTTGCTGACCTGCAAATCCATAAAAGGATCGAAAAGCTAAGTTGTTGGTAGATATGGAGAAGCGAAGACTATCTTGTGAAGAGATAGGGTTCCCGTTATATGATAATGTAATTTCATAAATTACAGGAATAGTATTTCCATTCGTATTGTCAACTTCTAATTTGTAATTCGTAAGATCTTTACTATTACTAGCCACTACAGGAGTGGTGCCTGTATAGTTTAGTGGTAGGTCAAATGAGAGAGGAATTCCATTTTCAATAAAGCTGGGAAAGGTAACTTTTATCGAACCTCCATGTTTCAAATCAGAGCTGATATTCAGATCTAATAGACCTGATTTAGCCAATATCGAATCGACTCTTACACCGCTTTGGTTCGTAAAATTATACGAGGTGGTAAAGGTTTTTGTGATCGTACCTTGAATTGGGAAGTCTCCAACTTCAGTCGCAGTTAAACCGATGGATTCTGTATACGATTGATCTTGTAGACGAAATAAATCAGTGGTGTTTACCTCAAATCCTCCTTTTTCGAAGAGAATGCTGATTAAACCATTTTCATCGGTCGTGATAATGTCAGGCGTTTCTTTCGATAGAAAAATATCTCTAGGAGTTAAGGATGAATTGATCAATGGGATTGCGATCTCCGGTTTTATAGGGTCTACCTTGAATTTATCAAATTCAAAATAATCTTCCGTGCATGAAGAAAGAGCGATTATACACGCCCCCAAAAGCAAAGAGTATGGGAGAGTTATTTTCATAAAATGAGTTTTGGTCTTTTAAAATGGCAAGTTATGCCAATTTCTCTAAAGTTTGAAATAAAAACAAACTCAATCTGCTAAAAGTTTGAACGACATGCGGTGATATTTGCTTGCTCCGTGCAGAGCTATAGCAGCTCGATGTTTCTTAGTGGGATACCCTTGATTTTTGTGCCAATCGAAGTGAGGAAATTCCTCGTTGATTTGTTGCATGTATTCGTCCCTGTGAGTTTTTGCGAGCACCGAAGCCGCTGCAATGGATGCAAATTTTGAATCTCCCTTTACAATACACTGATGCGTGATGCCTAAGTAGGGATTGAATCGATTGCCATCGATAAGCAACAGCTCAGGTATTGTAGATAATTGGTCGATGGCTCGGTGCATGGCTAGAAAGGATGCATTTAGAATGTTGATTTCGTCAATTTCTTGATGGGACACAATTCCTACAGCCCAAGCTAAGGCTTTTTCCTCGATTACTACTCGTAAATCGTCCCTTGTTCTCTTATTTATTTTTTTTGAATCATTGAGTCGTTCATCATAAAAGTCAGGTGGTAAAATTACTGCAGCGGCATAAACTGGTCCAGCTAAACATCCTCTTCCTGCCTCGTCACATCCTGCTTCAATTAGGTTTTCACTGAAAGAGCTTTCTAAACTCATTTGTTCATTACTTTTTCTATGCAAGACCATAAAAGAGTTGCTGTTTTATCCCAAGTAAAAACCTTAGATCGATTCATTCCCTTTTCAATTAGCGTTTGTTGCAATTCTTTACTTCCTTCTAATCGAACCATTTGTTTCGCGATGTCTGCTGGAGAAAATGGATCTGCTAATAATGCTGCGCCTCCTGACACTTCAGGCATTGATGAAGTATTTGATGTAATTACTGGAATGCCACTTTTCATTGCTTCAATGATAGGTATACCGAATCCTTCGAATTGAGGAACGTATGTCATACAAAAGGCAGCTGCAGTTAGTTTAAATAGCTCATCATTACTTTTTCTGCCCAGTAGCAATATATCCTTTTTGAATTGAAGCGATTGAAACGTTTCTTCTAATTGCTTCGGCCACCACTTTTTATTTCCACAAATAATCAGCTTTTTATCACTTTTTGTCTCTAATCGATACGCTTCATAAGCAAGAAATAAGTGTTCGAGGTTTTTTCTAGGGTGGAGTGTACCTACAAATAAAAAGTAGTCTTTCCCTGAACTATACGTTTCTTTAATGGCCTTCTTTTCTTCCGATTTGATTGGGGCGTAGCATTCATTGGCTCCATTATAAACTACATTGATTTTATCTAGGGCGATGCCATATGTTTTCGAGATATCATTTTTAGAATACTCAGAGACTGTGGCAATTCTAGTAGCTCTTTTGGCGTATTTTGGAAAAAAATGTAAGAAAAAGTTTCGATGAGAACGAATGATATTCTCAGGATGATGCTCAAAATTCAAATCGTGAATTACCGCCACCGATGGAACACTTTTCAAAGGAGGAAGCCATCCTTCAGGACTTAAAAAGACATCAGCATCAAGTTGCTTTAGCTTTCGTTTGAGAGCAACTTCAAACCAATACAACCAAATGAATGGATGACGCGCTTGTGGATATATGATATGCCCTGTTACATTTTCTCCAAAGATGAATGCGTCATCATATTTCCGATCAAAAATAAAGTGGAACTCATGTTCTGGGTGCGCTTGAGTTATTCGTTTCAATGTTTCGAACGTAAACCATCCAATTCCATCCATTTTATCAGGAACAAGTAGGCGAGTATTTACGGCGATTTTCATACAATCGGAAAAGGAGAATAAATAATGTGTCTTGGGCGCAAAAAT
>CBFHZL010000144.1:0-5817 GCA_965660325.1 uncultured Acidiluteibacter sp. | reverse complement strand
TGGATATGAATGATCGTGCATTAAGAAATATTATTACAGGCTTGAGCGGTAAAACAGGTGGAATTCCAAGAGAGTCTGGCTTCAATATCACAGCTGCATCTGAGATAATGGCTATTCTTTGCTTGTGCAATGATTTATCCGACTTAGAGGAGATGGTGGGTAATATCTATATCGGTGATACTTTTGAAGGAAGGCCAGTTTATGCGAAAGAATTGAACGCTTCTGGAGCCATTGCTGTTTTATTAAAAGATGCGATTAGGCCTAACCTAGTTCAAACGTTAGAAGGTAATCCGGCGATTATTCATGGTGGTCCATTCGCGAATATTGCACAAGGAACCAACTCTATCTTAGCCACAAAAATGGGGATGAGTTTAGGCGACTATGCTGTAACGGAGGCAGGATTTGCGGCCGACCTTGGAGCTGAAAAATTCTTGAACATCAAATGCAGAAAAGCAGGTATTTCTCCGAAAGCAGTAGTAGTAGTGGCTACCATACGTGCACTAAAATATCACGGCGGTAAATCGCTGGACACACTTACTGAAGAAGATCTAGATGCACTGAAGAAGGGAATGCCCAACCTAGAAAAACACATTGAGAGTATTCAAAGTTTTGGCTTACCTGTAGTGGTTTCTGTCAATGCGTTTAGCAGCGACACCCCTGCTGAGAAAGCCTTGATTTATGAATTGTGCGAAAAGCTAGGCGTTTCTGTAGCACTCAGCCATGGATGGGCTGAAGGTGGCAAAGGATGTACCGAATTAGCTGAAAAAGTAGTCGAAGCGGCCGAACAATCATCTAAAGCATTTACCCCAACGTATGCACTAACAGATACCCCAATTCAAAAAATTGAAAAAATATGTTCAACGATTTATGGAGCTAAAGGGGTGGTATTATCGGCAAAGGCAAAACGACAATTGAAACGATTTGAAGCGTTAGGCTATGGCGAATTACCAATTTGTATGGCTAAAACCCAAAAAAGTTTAAGCGATGACGAAAAGCGAATAGGACGACCTGAAGATTTTGAAATCCACATTAGAGAGTTTGAAATTGCAGCAGGTGCAGGGTTTATAATTCCAATTGCAGGAAATATGCTTCGTATGCCCGGCTTGCCTGTAACCCCATCTGCTGAGTTGATAAAAATGGAAAACGACGGAAATATTATTGGTCTGTTCTAATTCTAGAAAAGTTGATTATTTACGACAGGTAATTCGCCTTATCAAAACATTTTAAAAGGGAGTAGTGTTTTCATTTTAAATTAAGTATTAGTCTATGATTACGCTTTCGTCATGTCCAGTTTGTGCGAGTTTCAACCTATCTGCGCATGCAAAAAATACTGCGCAGATGCATCCTAAAAAAGAAGTATTCAACTTTGATAGATGTACTGATTGTGGCGCTGTATTCATCAACCCACAATTACCGCAAAGTGAACTCAAAGCGTATTATACATCCCATTATTTGCCGTATAGAGGAGCTGAAGCATGGGGAAAGTATGCCAACTTTGTAAAAAAAAGTCAAATAAAGCTTGACAATAAGCGGGCTCAATTATTGCAAAAACATTTCCATGTAGACGAAGCCTCTATTATACTTGACATTGGCTGCGGAAAGCCTACTTTTCTGAAGACTTGTAAAGAGCTATTCAATTGTGAAGCACTCGGCATAGATTTCTCTGATCATGGATGGGCAAAAGAAAAGGAGCTGTTTCGGGACATTACGTTACAAGTTGGTGAAGTGGAACAGCTTGACAAAGCTGTTGAACCTGATATTATCACCATGTGGCACTACTTGGAGCATGATGACCAGCCTTTAGAAAGGCTTAAACATTTAGCTGAAATTTCAAAACCGACAACTCAACTTATTATTGAGGTTCCGAATTACGATTCTAAAAGCCGGAAAAAGTTTGGAAAACATTGGGCAGGTTGGCATACACCACGCCACTTAACGCTATTTTCCCCTAACAACATTGGTATTTTATTAGAAAGAAGTGGCTGGGAAGTTAAGTCTAGCTATACCTATGGCACGTTAGACCCCTATCTGCTTTATTGGATGAGTAAGATGGAGCAAAAAGGAATAGACTGGAATAAAGAGATGGACGATGAGTTTTGGGATTTTGTCATCGGCATGTTACTTTTTTTACCTAAGAGATGGAATCATAAAAATACGTCACTTGGCATAATGACGGTTATTGCTCAACCAAAAAAGATTCAATCAAACGTTAGTTGATCTAATTCACCCCATGTTCCAATTGATTTGTATGGATGAAATCGAGCAAAAAGCTCTTCGCTGTACCAATCATTTTTTCGGGTGCGCTTGATGGCTTCTTGGTGTTCTTTACTTTGATACGCAAACTTTTTTACCGCCTCGAAGTTTTTCCATAAACTGAATGTAGCCATTTGAATAATAGGCACCTCTCCTACTCCTTTAGTGTAGATTAATCCATCATTTCCGGCTAGTCCTTTTTCAGAAGTTGGCACATACTTCCAAAATCGTAATAACCAATTCCGCTTAATGGTAGCCCTTGTAATGATAGCAATGGGCAAATGGGGATTTAAACTCACAGATTTTTCAAAAGGTGATTTCCCAACCCATGTTCCATTCGCAGTAATGGACTTCATAAACAAGGTGATTTGCTCAGAAGTATACGATTGATAGGATTTGACTAACTCAGAAGTTTCAAAAAACTCTTCTGCCGCTTCCTCATCCTGCCAGACTTGTAATAAACTATAAACAGACCAATCAGGGAAAGGGTTGAATCCCTTGCCTTTACCACTGCCCATAAGGCGATAAAACTGCAGTCCGTTTACTGCAGTCAATTCTCTATGTGCAAACTGCATCATTTTAAAACCAAAAACTTTTGCGGATAACGTCTGAAACCTAAAAAAAGTAATGGTGGTAATTTGCTGCGACATATGCAATGTTAAGAATTCAACCAATTAACAAGAAATAAAAGCAATAGTTTAGAACTTGTTGGGTCAATTCAATATCAATAAACAATCTTACGATAAGAAAAAGAAAGCCTTTCAAATCGTATATTTGATAGGCCTAACCTAAAAAACGAATTAGACCTTGCAGATGAAAGAGAACATTGAGAATATCGAACTTCGATTCTTAACCATAGAAGACTATAAAGAGCTGAAAGATGTGATGATTGAAGCTTATTCAACCATGCCTGATTCCTATTGGAAAGCATCACACATTGAATCGTTGATTAGTAAATTCCCTGAAGGGCAGGTGATTATTAAAATTAACGACGAGCTTGCAGGCTGTGCACTTTCCATTATTGTTGATTACGATAAATTTGATAACCAACACACCTACAAACAAATCACCGGAAACTATACGTTTAAAACACACGATAACGAGGGCGATACACTTTATGGTATCGATGTATTCATTAAGTCCGAATACCGTGGTCTTCGATTAGGTAGAAGATTATATGATTACCGAAAAGACCTGTGTGAGAAACTCAATTTAAAAAGCATTGCATTTGGCGGTAGAATACCAAATTATCATACTTATGCTGATGAATTGACGCCTAAACAATACATCGAAAAAGTAAAGCGAAAGGAAATCAACGATCCTGTGCTGAATTTTCAAATGTCAAACGATTTCCACCCTTCAAAGGTTCTAAAAGGCTATTTAGAAGGGGATGCTGCTTCTAATGAGTTTGCAGTGCTATTGGAATGGGACAACATTTATTACGAAAAGAAAAATACAAAAGCCATTTCTCAAAAAAAGGTCATTCGATTAGGATTGATTCAATGGCAAATGCGCTTATATAAAGATTTAGAAGAGTTAATGCAACAAGCTGAATACTTTGTAGATGCAGTATCAGGATATCGCTCTGACTTTGCGTTATTCCCTGAGTTTTTTAATGCTCCATTAATGGCCGAAAATAACCACCTACCAGAATCTGAAGCGATTAGAGAATTAGCCAAACATACCCCAGAAATTGTCCGTCGTTTTTCAGAGCTTGCCATCTCTTACAATATTAACATCATAACGGGTAGCATGCCTGAAATTAAGGACGATCTCTTATATAACGCAGGGTACTTATGTAAGCGAGAAGGTACGGTAGAGCGATATGAAAAGATACATGTAACACCTGACGAAGCTAAAGTTTGGGGAATGCAAGGTGGACATGAGCTAAAAACCTTTGACACAGACTGTGGTAAGATTGGTATTTTAATCTGTTATGATTCTGAATTTCCTGAATTAAGCCGATTACTTGCTGATGAAGGTATGGACATTCTATTCATCCCATTTTTAACGGATACCCAAAATGGCTACTCACGAGTAAGGCATTGCGCCCAAGCGCGTGCGATAGAAAATGAATGCTATGTGGCAATTGCAGGAAGTGTCGGCAATTTGCCAAAAGTGCACAATATGGACATTCAATTTGCCCAATCGATGGTGTTTACACCTTGCGACTTTTCATTCCCAGCCAATGGAATTAAAGCAGAAGCAACGACCAATACCGAGATGATCTTAATTGCCGATTGTGATATCGATCTACTGAAAGATTTAAATCAATTTGGGAGTGTGAGAAACCTCAGAGACCGTAGAACTGATTTGTATGATTTAAAGAAAACCGTAAAACCGGCGAAGAAGTAATCTACGTATATGTGCTAAAATAAAACTTTTAAACAGTAAAACTGTTTAAGTTCACTATTACACTAACAAACTCATTTACACAACACTATTATATAAACTATCTATGATACGATTATCCATAACTATTTTATCCCTTTTAATCACTTCTTTACTTTCTGCTCAAACATGGGTGCAACAAAGTAATGCACCAGTTGGCAGACATCACCCTATTTCATTTTCATTAAATGGGAAAGGGTACGCCATTACAGGAACACTAATTTCGGGACAACCAACAGATGATGTATATGAATACGATCCAATAACTGATTCTTGGGCAACCTTAGGAGACTTTCCTGGTGTGGCTAGAAGTTTTGGAATTGGAGCAGTAAGTAATGGGCAAGCGTATTTGGGATTTGGTGCTACCACTACTCAATACCTAAAGGATTTTTGGCGATTTGATGGAACTGACAGCTCTTGGACGCGTCTTGCAGACTGCGGATGTACAGGCAGAAGACACCCAGCAATGATAGCAGATGGAGATCGAATTTATGTAGGCTTAGGAGATGATTCACGGGGCGACAGAAACGACTGGTGGATGTACACCATCAGTACTGACACATGGATACAGTTGCCCAACTTACCCGGCCCAGGACGTCACCACCCATTCATGTTTAATGCAGGAGGAGATGTTTATGCAGGCCTAGGTCACAGCGGTCAGGTTATTTATAAGGACTGGTACAAGTTAGATTCGTTAACAAATACGTGGACGGCAATGAACTTATTTCCGGGAGAAGCAAGAGTTGCAGGCACACAATTTTCACACAATGGGTTTGGGTTTGTACTTAGTGGTGATGGCGATAATCACAGCTACATGAATGCAGGAGAAATGTGGCGATACAATCCGGCAAATGACACATGGACTCCAATGCCTTCTCATCCAGGAAGAAGCAGATGGGCGCCGGGTAGCTTTGTAATCAACGACGAGGTTTACTTTTTTGGCGGTAGAAACCGATTCACGACGCAATATCCCAACGATTTGTGGAAGTTTGATTTAGGTCCTGTTACAGTAGGTCTTTCTGAAAGTAAGCAGCAATTCGAACAATCTTTTGCTTATCCAAATCCTGCTAATCAGCAAATTATGTGGGATGTAGATACTGAAATACAATCGATCCGAATTGTAAACACTTCCGGACAATTAGTTATGGAAGAATCTGTTCAGCAAAACACCTT
>CBFHZL010000143.1:0-5887 GCA_965660325.1 uncultured Acidiluteibacter sp. | reverse complement strand
TTTTTGCCTATTCAAAATACGAAACGAGTATTGATGAGAATGATATTTCTTCAGGTATTACAGACCGGAGAAGTGCTATCAACGGTTTTAATATGGGAATGAACTTTACTTCATTTAATGGATCGAATGAGTCTAAATATGGATTTGAAATAAATGGTTTTAAAACAGACTTTTCTTTTGTAAATGCATCACGAAACCTGATAGAGCAAGTAGAGAATACAACTGAATTAGCAGGTTATTTTACGTACACTATCAACAAAGGAAAGTTTGTAATCGAACCTGGATTGCGTTTGCACTATTTTGCTTCTTTGTCAGAGCTATCACCAGAACCAAGGCTAGGTTTAAAGTTTAATGCTTCTGATAAGTTTAGAATCAAAGCTGCAGCGGGATTGTATGCGCAGAATTTAATGTCAGCAGCTTCAGATAGAGACGTAGTGAATTTATTTTACGGATTTTTGTCAGGCCCTACTAATTTGCCTGATGAATTGGTAAATGAAGATGGTTCGGTAACAGATATAGATAGTCGATTGCAAAAAGCAAGACATTTAATCGTAGGTTTTGAATATGACATTACGCCTAACTTGAACGTGAATGTAGAGGGGTATTACAAGCGATTTAATCAAGTTACCAACCTAAATAGAAATAAAGCATTTGAGGATGTTTCCCCTTACAATGATGAAAATAGTGATGACTTCGTTCCAGAAGTACTTCGTTCAGATTACGTCGTAGAAACTGGTAATGCTTATGGTGTTGATGTTGTTTTTAAATACGAGAAGAAGCAATTGAGCCTTTGGGCGGTTTATTCCTTAGGAAAAGTGACGAGATGGGATGGCGTCCAAGAATACGCTCCAATATTTGATCGTCGTCATAATGTCAATTTAGTAGGGACATACGTTTTCGGAGAAGATCGTGATTGGTCATTTGATTCTAGGTGGAACTTTGGTTCAGGTTTTCCATTCACTCAAACTGCAGGCTTTTACGAGCAAACGAGTTTCCAAAATGGCCTTGGCACTGACTACGTATCTCAAAATGGAGAGTTAGGGATCCGATATGGCGAATTGAACGGAGGACGTTTGCCTTATTATCATCGATTAGATATTAGTTTAAAGAAAAAGTTTACGCTATCGCAAAACTCCATATTGGAGGCTACTGCAAGTGTTACCAATGTGTATGACCGTAAAAACATCTTTTACGTAAATAGAACAACAAACGAACGTGTGGATCAATTGCCGATACTTCCGAGTTTAGGCGTTAGCTTGACCTTCTAAAAAAAAGCGGCATTGCCGCTTTTTTTGTTTTCGTAGACACATTTATTATCTTAATTTTGCTCACAGTTTTTTCACAAGTAAACTGTAAATTTTAGTTCTATGGCTTCGTCCACCAAGTATGTTTTTGTCACAGGAGGAGTTACCTCTTCATTAGGAAAGGGGATTATATCCGCATCTTTAGCGAAACTTTTGCAAGCGAGAGGGTATTCAGTTACCATTCAAAAGTTAGACCCGTATATCAATATCGATCCGGGTACGCTAAACCCATACGAGCATGGAGAGTGTTTTGTAACTGAAGATGGAGCAGAAACTGATCTTGATTTAGGGCATTACGAGCGATACTTAAATGTAAATACCTCTCAGGGTAATAATGTTACGACGGGAAGAATCTATCAATCGGTCATCAATAAAGAACGAGCAGGAGAATTCTTAGGAAAAACAGTACAAGTGATTCCGCATATTACGGATGAGATCAAACGACGAATTCAAATACTAGGTCAAGATAATGAACATGATATTGTAATTACCGAAATAGGAGGTACCGTTGGTGATATTGAGTCGTTACCATACATCGAAGCAGTACGACAACTAAAGTGGGATACTGAAGTGGATTGCATCGTGATACATTTAACCTTAGTACCTTACCTTGCCTCATCGGGAGAATTGAAAACTAAGCCAACACAACATTCAGTAAAGCAGTTATTGGAGAGTGGAGTGCAGGCTGATGTACTAGTATTAAGAACTGAGCACCATTTAGCTACGGACTTAAAACATAAAGTGGCGTTGTTCTGCAATATTTCTAAAGATGCAGTAATAGAATCTATTAACGTAGACACGATTTACGAAGTACCATTGAAGATGCAAGAGCAAGAGCTTGATCTAGTAGTACTGAATAAATTAAACCTTCCGCACAGAGATACACCAAAGTTGGAAAAATGGAGATCATTTTTGACTGACTTGAAGAATCCTAAGGAAACAGTTACCATTGGGTTGATAGGAAAATACATTGAACTAAAAGATTCATACATCTCAATCAATGAATCGTTGATTCACTCAGGGGTTGCTAATAAAGCAAATGTTGAGGTTAAATGGATTCATTCCGAGTCGCTTACTGCCAGTAATTGCGCAGAGCATTTATCCGGATTAGATGGATTAATTGTTGCTCCTGGTTTCGGAGAACGTGGGATAGAAGGAAAAATCGATGCGGTACGATACGCTAGAGAAAATAAGATACCTTTCTTGGGTATTTGCCTAGGAATGCAATGTGCAGTAATTGAGTTTGCTCGAAATGTTATTGGATTAAAAGATGCGCATTCTGCGGAGATGAACCCTCAAACTGCGCATCCAGTTATTTATTTGATGAAGGATCAAGAAGGTGTTTCTGATAAGGGAGGTACTATGCGTTTGGGAGCTTATCCATGCGCAGTTACAAAGAATACTAAAGCATTCGAGGCTTATCAAAATGAGATCATCTCTGAACGACATCGTCACCGATTTGAATTCAACAATCAATATATGGCCGATTTTGAGAAAAATGGGATGGTTGCTACCGGAATAAATCCCAACGGCGGCCTAGTTGAAATCGTTGAGGTTGCAGATCACCCATGGTTTGTTGGTGTGCAGTTTCACCCTGAATATAAAAGTACTGTGGTAAACCCACACCCACTATTTGTGAAGTTTGTGGAAGCTTCAATTATCAATAAGAAATAAAACAGAAATGGATAAGAATTCACTGATTGGATTGTTTTTAATAGGTGCCATAATTATAGGTTTTGGTATCTACAATCAGCCATCACAAGAAGAAATTGATGCTGCGAAACGCAGAAATGACTCTATAGCGCTTGTAAAAGCGAACGAAGCAGAGCAAGTCGAAAAAAGCAATCAAACAAAAGCTAATACTAACGAGCAAACAGAGGTTGCTGAAATAATTGCAGTAGACTCTACAACTTTAGCACTTAAAGACTCTATCCAGAAAGTGCAATTGTCCTCTACTTATGGTGAGTTTAGTTCTGCTGCTGCGGTAGAAGAGCGAGATATTGTAGTCGAGAATGATGTGATGATTATCACCTTTTCAACAAAAGGAGGTAGCGTAAAAAATGTAGAATTAAAGGGATATCAAACGCATGATTCTATGCCGCTTATTCTAATGGATGAAACATCGCGATTTGGTTTAAATTTCTTTACACGATCCAATAAAAATATCGTCACTGAAGAGTTGGGATTTGTAGCTAGTTCAGATGGTTTTGTTGTTTCGGGAGAGGAAGAGCAAAATATCGCATTTAAATTAAATGCTACTGATGGCAGTTACTTAGAATTCAACTACACCATCAAAGGGGATGATTATATGATCGGGGCAGACGTAAATATGGTAGGCCTTGAGAAAGTGTTGGCACCAAGAACTGCAGAATTATTATTGGATTGGAAGGTGAATACACCTAGTCTTGAAATGAGTCGAAAAAGTCAGGTGGAAAAATCTACATTGTACTATAAGTATGATGAGCAAGATGTTGATTATATCTCAGAGCGTAGTGATGAAAAAGAGACGTTTGAAGCGGACATCAAGTGGGTGTCTTTGAAGCAACAATTTTTTAATACGTCTATTATTGCAGACGATGCATTTTCAAAGTACAATGCTTTTGGTGAGACGGAAACGTATGGAGATTCATCAAATTACATTAAATCTCTGAGCACTACTTTAAGTATTCCGTTTAGTGGAGGTGATGTGGAAACGTTTGGAATGTCATTCTTTTTTGGTCCAAACAAATATGATGTATTGGAAGGCTATGGCATTAGCTTAGAGCAGATAATTGATCTAGGTTGGGGTATTTTGGGTTGGATTAATGAATATGCTGTAATTGAAGTGTTCAATGCTTTAGATAGTACTTCTCTTAGCTATGGTGTTATTATATTAATCCTAACTGTACTGCTCAAATTAGTGCTTTTCCCGATTACCTACAAAACCTATATGTCAGGTGCTAAAATGAGGGTTTTAAAGCCAGAGATTGCAGAGATAAATGCCAAGCACGGCGACGATGCAATGAAAAAGCAACAAGCTACTATGGCGCTTTACCGTCAAACAGGCGTAAATCCATTGGCAGGCTGTATCCCTATGCTGATACAAATGCCAATATTAATTGCGATGTTTAAGTTCTTTCCTGCATCGATTGAATTAAGACAAGAAGGTTTTTTATGGGCAACTGACCTTTCTACGTATGACTCCATCTTAGATTTAGGTTTCAGTATTCCATTTTATGGTGATCATGTGAGTTTATTCACCATTTTAATGGCCATTTCCTTGGCTTTTTATACCAAGTTTAACAGTCAGATGGGAATGGGAGCAACTGCCGAAGGTCCTATGGCTGCTCAGATGAAAATTATGATGTACTTAATGCCGGTGATGATGTTGTTTTTCTTCAACAGTTACCCTGCAGGATTAAGTTATTATTACTTCTTGGCCAATGTAATCTCACTATTACAAACACTGTTAATTCAGAAGGTATTTATCAATGAAGATGCTATTCGAGCGAAGTTAGAAGCGAATAAAAAGCGCCCAAAGGCGAATAAAAAATCAAAGTTTGCACAGCGTCTAGAGCAAATGGCTAAAGAGCAACAAGCACGAACAGGAAAAAAATAAAGTTATGAGATTGACTACCTTTCTTTTATTGAGCATTCTTGCATTTGGTTTTACCGCATGCAAATCGAAAAAGGCTACTTCGGAGCATTCTACGGCTACTGAGAAGTCTCAGAGTGCTGAAATGGTACCCACCTCAGAAAATGAAGCTAACCAATGGCCTGATGAAGGTAAAGAGCAGTACAATCGAGTAATTAAAGGGGTGTCTGATTCATTATTTTTCAAAATAGAGCGCACCTCATGCTTTGGAAGATGCCCTACTTATCAAATCTCCGTATTTAATAGTGGTTATGTTTTGTATCACGGTAAACGTAATGTAGAGAAGATTGGTTTTTTTGAAGCACAGCTTAACGAAGATCAGATCAAGCTGATTTTAGAGCGAGCAAATGAGATTAATTATTTTCAGTTGAATGACCGATATGATGGTAACATGACTGACGTTCCTTCTACAATTACGTTGATTCAGTACAACGATGATATCAAGGCAGTGATTGATCGCGTTAATGGTCCTCAGCCACTTAAACAATTCCAACAGGAGATGGATAACTTGTTGCTCAATTTAGATTATAATCAAATAGAGAAGTATTGATATTCTTGTATTAACACATTTATTTATGCCTGCAAGAGTTTCTTTCAGGCATTTTTTTGTCGTACTTATTGACTGGAGATTACAACACTCATAGTTTTCTCATCTTATATTTCTGTTGTATTTTTTTAATTGCTTGCTTCGGTGTTCGTTTAATTTAGTTCAGTTGAATTATTACCACTCGGGGAGGAGGTTTTCATTTTACTTTGGAACTGCGTATAATTACCTACGTGTTTTTTAGATTTAAGTGGTTGTTTATTAGTGTTTTGAAAAAAATATTTTTTATTTTAATCAAATATGCTATATTTATAAGCTAACTATCAATTAATACTAAATAATCTAATTATGATGAAAAAAGCTACTAATTCTAAATGGCGTAGTGCTTTTCTTATTTTTGCATGT
>CBFHZL010000142.1:5433-5929 GCA_965660325.1 uncultured Acidiluteibacter sp. | reverse complement strand
TGTTGTATCATTACTTGATCCTTCAAACCGAATGGGCACCGACATTTCAAAGAAACTAACTGAAGGGTCAGATTGTGTTTGTCGGATAGTGATATCAGTCGTGTTTCCATTTTGGCTGTAATAGACTTGATAGTTCGGGTAACCTTCTCCATAATACCAATCGTTAAAGAATTCTGTTAAATTTTGCCCTGAAGAAGCCTCAAAATGCGTTTTAAGTTGAGCAACTCGAGCATACCCATATGATAGATTAGTATCTGTTAAGTAATTTTGTGTTGCTGCAAAAAAGGCTGAATCTCCAATTTGCCACCTTAGCATATGTAAAACATACGCTCCTTTGTTGTAGGATAATCGACTGCTAAATATACGATTCACAGAGGTTGTATCATCAACAAACACGGAACCACTAGCAGCAGAAGTAGCAGCATTAGAAACACTACTTTTCCAATTACTCCAAAACTGTGGAAATAGACTCTCATAGCTCAGACCTGTCATATAT
>CBFHZL010000142.1:0-5394 GCA_965660325.1 uncultured Acidiluteibacter sp. | reverse complement strand
GCAAAACCTTCATTTAACCATATGTCTTCCCAGCTTCCACAAGTTACCTTATCACCGAACCATTGATGGCCTAATTCATGAGCGATTAACTCAAAAGAATAGTTAACCATAAAACTCATGGTTTGATGTTCCATGCCGCCGCCCCAGCCGAACTGAGCATGACCATACTTTTCATTTTTAAATGGATATTCACCGAATAAACTATCGTAAACATGCATGATGTCGGCGGTAATTGGAGTAGAAGACTGTGCTTGGTTGAATGTTTCAGGATAAACGTAATTCAGAATCTCGATGGAATCTGTCCCTTTTACATAATAGTCGGAGTAAATTTGATAATTGGTTACGGCAAAAGCTACTAAGTATGCAGTAATTGGATATCGATGTCTCCAGTGACTTATACATTTGCTTCCTACAGTATCTCTATTGACCAATAGACCATTTGACGCTGCAACATAGGCAACGGGGTTAGTAATAATAAAATCAATAGAGTCGGCCTTGTCTGTAAGGGTCTGTTTGCATGGCCACCAATCTTTTGCTCCATAAGGTTCCGATAATGTCCATATTGCAGGAGTACCTTGGTGCGGCTGACTAACGAATGACCCAAAACCACCACCTGTTGGTGTTCCGTGATAATATACCTGAACAGAATCTAGTGAATTAAGCTGAAGGTTGGTTGGGTAAATAATACGCAAAACATCGTTACTTAAATGCTGAAAGCTGATAGAAGTGTTGTGATATTTTACGGAATCTACTGTGAGTGAGCTTAAAAGGTCAAACTCCATAGAGCCCCCATTGTTTTGATTGGCAACGAAATAGGTGGTTATATTTCCTTCAATAAACAGTATAGCAGGATCCACTTCGATGGCTAATCGATAGTATTTTACATCGTAATTCGAAGAGTTGGCATTTGACTTATTAGCGTTGGTTAGCTGATTTTTAGCAGCTTCTTGAAGTGGAATTTTGCAAGGGTGCTGTCCAAAATCTTCACTTTGAGCAGAAGCAATAAGATTTACTGCAAGCAAAGTAAGTAATAGAGCTGTTTTTTTCATTGATTTATAAATTAGGTTGAATCTGACTAAAATTACCTAAAAGTTAGGGACTTGAGTAGCCTTTTTGGTTCTAACTTTTTGTACAATAAACACAAGGGTAAAAATTGCGCCCGTCATAGTAGCCATAGCGCCTGCTATCGATCCATTGATAAGATAAGCAAGGTAGTATCCACTAATGGCTGAAAGTAGGCCAAATAATGCAGAGAGTATTAACATCTTCTTTAGGTTGTCGGTGATAAGGTAGGCAGTGGCAGGAGGTACGATAAGAAAAGCAACCACCAAAATAGCCCCCACTAATTCAAATGATACTACTGTTGTTAGTGATACTGCGCCCATTAAAGAATAATGCCAAAATGCAGTACTGATGCCAATGGCTTTTGCATATTCGGGGTTGAAGGTGGTAATGAATAGCCCTTTGTATCCTGCAATAATAAAGGATATAATGAGTAGGAGCGTCGTGCCTAAAATCCAAACAGAACGAGGTCCAAACTGCCAGCCTGTATCCGATGTAATCATGTCGAGCGGCACCATGGCTATCTCACCGTAGAGCACGCAATCTTGGTCTAAATCGATATTATCTGCAAAAAATGAAATAAGTATGATACCGATTGCAAATAACCAGGTGAAGGTAATCCCGATGGCCGCGTCTGATTGAAGTCGTGCTTTTTGGTGAAATAGTTCGATGATTACTGTTGTTAATACACCTAAAAGGGCTGCACCAATAAGCATCGGTAGTGTTTCTCTGCTTCCTGAAAACAAAAAAGCAAGAACAATGCCCGGAAGTACAGCGTGAGAAATCGCATCTCCTACCATGGCCATTTTCCGCAAGATAAGGTAACTACCTAATAAGCTGCAACAAATAGCAACCAGTGCGCCGGTTAGTATAATCCAAAATGCTGCCATTACTTTTGCTTATAGGTTAAAATGGTGGTTTTCCATAACTGGGTTATTTCTGTTTTATTCATATCTAGTATGGATGTAAGTAAATTGATTAAGGATGCCTTATCGGAAGAGTTTCCGTTTATTAACTCCTTTAAACCATTGTCTTTTTTATACTTCTGTACTATTTCGCAGATTGCTGCTCCTGCAGGATAGGCCACTTGATATCCATTATATCGTACCTTTAAATCAAAAATAGTATCAAAGTTTATTTCAGGTGTATGTATTAGGTCTTCAGCCAACTGACTCATTATTGAGTGGTATGCTGTTCGGTTCTCCTGTGTTCCTAAATAAGTCGCTAATCCTTCCTCTATAATCGAGCTTCTATTTGTATTTTCAGGAAGTAATTGATGTACGAATTCATGAGGGTAGTATTCATTTCCTTTTGCTGTAAAAACCATTCCCTCTTTTGATTTTCCTGTAGTAACGCCTGAAAAGTAGTAGTCAAAGTTTTCTAACATTCCCATTTCATCTACCGAGTTAGTGATGTAAAATTTAAAGGGACTGCTTTGACGGTTAGGGTTAAAGCGAGCGATTATATCGTTGCAAAAGAAAACAGCTCTATCCGCTAATATAGGTGAATACAGGTGGTGGTGAGGGTAAATAAAATGAATTCTTTCGGTTTTAACTGTTTCCCATTTTGAAGTTATGTTAGGAAGCGAATTTTCTAAAACCCATTTATTTCCTTCTTTTATAGCGTACAATTGATGTATAGCCCATACTTTGGAGCCGATATACTTTTCATTTTCGGAGTTATTGCTATACAGTACTCTAATCGCATATTTTTCTTGAACCTGATCTACTGACAGTACAAATGGTGGGTAATAGCTTTGTAACTCCTTAGCGGTAAAGTTTTGAAAAAGAGAAGATCGAGAGAAATCAAAATCATGGTATTCCTGTTTTTCTTTTGAATTCCAAAATGGGTTATCATAAATTATTTCGGGGTTTGAGTTTAAGTAATTGGAGTATAATTCGATTACTTTTTTAACCTCAATGTTGTTTGTATCAACCCGATTACTCACAGAAATAGAAAGGGGAGAGGCTATTGAATAATCTCCAAAACAACATAAAAGAAACACTAGGATATTGTATAATCTCATCGTTAGTCAGTGTATGGAATGGTACTTTGGTGTGGATCTTTTTGTGGATAATTTAATTCTTTTTCTAATAATCGCTCGATCTCAGGGGTGATTATGTGTTCGATGGCTTCTGCATCATTGTGAACATGATCTGGCGCTAACTTCAACCGTTTGTTTAGGTACATCTCCCAAAGTCGGTGAAGTTTTACAACTCGCTTAGCAGCTGTTAAGCCGGATGATGTTAGGTGCCATTGCGTTTCTAGTTTTCGAACCAGATTTTTCTTCTTGAGATGTTGCAGTCCATTTTCAATCTCTTGTGTGTTAAAATCTCGTGTGGCTAATAAATCATCTTTGCTGTAGCCTTTAAAAAAGTCGGTGTGATGCTCTCCTTTGTGGTAAAATAGTTTTAAAATATTTTCATTTCTAATCTTTAGTCGATTAGCTCGTTGATTATTTAGTCGTGGTACGATTCCATTTTTTGGCGCAAAGAAAATCGAGCATAAAGCCATCATCGAAAGACATACTACAATCCATGGTCCTGTGGGCATGGAAGGGTAGCTATAACTGATGAAGGTGCCAATTAACGCCGACAATGCTCCAAAAACGGTAGCAATGAGAATCATTTTCCAAAGCTGATGTGTCCAAAAGCGCGCCGCAGCTGCAGGAGTGATTAATAATGCAGCCATTAAAACCACACCAACTGCTTGTATGCCAACTGCAATTGCTAGCACTGTTAATGTAGATAGTATAAACTCTAAAGTACGAACAGGCAATCCAATGGATTTTGCAAAATCAGGATTGAATGCAATCAGTTTAAACTCTTTATAAAAGATGAAAACGACTAGAATGAGTATTATCGCGACACTTCCAAACGTATACACATCTCCTGAAGTCAGTGATGCTGCCTTTCCAAATAAAAACTTATCTAATCCCGCTTGTGCTGCATTCCCTGAATGCTGTATGGTTGTTAGCAGTAATATCCCAAAACCAAAAAACACACTGAGTACGATACCAATTGCGCTATCACTTTTTATTTTTGAATTATTGGCGATATAATCAACTGCAATAAGGGATATCCATCCAGAAATGGAAGCACCAATCAAAAGGTAAATTGGATTTTTGGTTCCTGAAATAATAAAGGCCAAACACACTCCAGGCAAAATGGAATGGGCGACTGCATCACCAACCAACGCTTGCTTTCGTAAAAAGGCGAAGGTGCCTACGATTGCTGCTGCTGCGCCTAAAAGCATGGTCCCAAATGTGACGAAACGTACATTGGGGTCGGAAAAAGAAAAGAAATTGACTAATTCTTCCATTATTTGCGTTTTTTCTCTCGAATAGGAAAGTCATTCTGTCGAACAAGTTCTCCAACCTTACTCAGTACGTTTAATTTTCCTCCATATGCTTCCTGCAGCAGGTCTTCATTAAATATTTCCGATTTTGGTCCTGAAGCAACTAGTCTCGTGTTAAGCAATACGATCCAATCAAAGTAATCTTTTGCCGTTTGTAAATCGTGGTGGACCACAATTACCGTTTTCCCTTGTTGCTTCATTTCCTGCATTAACCTTAAAATGGCTTGTTCTGTTGCTGCATCAACTCCCACAAATGGCTCATCCATAATAAATAAGTCTGCATTTTGAGTGAGTGAACGGGCAATAAATACACGTTGTTGTTGCCCTCCTGAGAGTTGGGATATTTGTCGATCAGAATATTCAAGTAAATTGACCTTTTCTAGTGCTTCAGCTGCTAAATCTCTATCTCTTTTAGAGATGCGCTTAAATAAGTTTTTAGGACTATACCTACCCATGAGAACAACGTCCATAACGCTTGCCGGAAAATCCCAGTCAACAGACTCTTTTTGGGGTACATAGCTAATCTTGTTTCTGACTTTATCTAACTGACTGCCAAAAATTTCGACATAACCAGAGCTGAGCGGCGTAAGACCCATAATTGACTTCAGTAACGTTGTTTTTCCTGACCCATTAGGTCCGATAATACCAACTATTTGGCCCGCAGGGAGTTTAAAATCAACATTCCACAATACTGGTTTTTTGTTGTAACTAACCGTTAAATTATGTGTTTCTAGTGCAATGTTCTCCATTACTTTAATCCTCTGATTATACTTGAAACGTTATGCTTCATCATTTTTAAATACGTTCCGCCATTGCTGTTTGGGGCACCCATTGCATCAGAATACAACTGACTACCAATTTTAACATCGTATCCTTTTTGTTTACAACCCTCGACTACCGCCTCAACAGACTGTTGGTTTACGGAGGTTTCTACGAAAATTGATTTCACCTTATTATCAATTATGTAGTCAACCA
>CBFHZL010000141.1:0-6072 GCA_965660325.1 uncultured Acidiluteibacter sp. | reverse complement strand
AACGGAGCCTGTAGTATTAACAGCCTCAACAGTTGTGGATTCAACAATTAGCTGTAATGGTTTATCAGACGGAAGAGCAACAGTAAGCGCAATTGGCGGAACATCGCCATATACGTATGCATGGAGTAATGCAGCTACAACAGCTAGCATTTCAGGAGTATCAGCCGGAACGTATACGGTAACTGTTACGGATAATAATTTATGTACAAGTACCTCAAGTGTGACGATTACGGAGCCTGCAGTTCTATCTGCTACCGCTACTGTAAATACCAATGTTAGTTGTAATGGGTTATTAGACGGATCGGCTACTACAAGTGTAACAGGTGGTACAACTCCTTATACTTATATTTGGAGTAATGCAGCTACAACAGCAGGTATCACAGGCGTATCAGCCGGAACGTATACGGTAACTGTAACTGATAATAATTTATGTACAAGCACTTCAATTGTGACGATTACGGAGCCTGCAGTTCTATCTGCTACAGCTTCAACTACTCAGAATGTAACCGTTTTCGGCAACAATGATGGAAGTGCTTCTGCAACTGTATCAGGCGGAACACCTGTTTACAATTATGCTTGGAGTAATGGTGCAACGACATCTACTATTACAAATTTAACTTCAGGAACATATACGGTTACCATTACTGATGCGAATGGATGTACTACAACAAGCCAAACAACTGTTAATGAACCTGGATCTATTATTACAACGATGCGATTGGATTCCAATGTATCTTGTAATGGAGGTTTAGATGGAGGAATAGGCGTATCTGTAACCGGTGGTGTAAAACCGTACAGTATCTTATGGTCGAATAGTTTAACTGATTCTACGCTGACAGGATTAGCAGCAGGAACTTACACCGTAACCATAACAGATGCTAACGGAGGAACGGCCACGAACGATACAACGATAATAGAACCTACCCAATTAGTGGCAACTACTAGTCTTGTAAATAGTGCAAGTTGCGCTGCAGTTAATGATGGAGCAGTCAATGCTTCTGCAACAGGAGGCACAGCTCCTTACTCATTTGCTTGGAGTACTTCTGCAAATACAAGTAGTATATCAGCTCTTTTCGCAGGATCTTATACGGTTACTGTAACTGACGGGAATAATTGTACATCCGTATCATCGGTAGCAGTGCTTAATAATGATACGGTAGCACCTGCAATCCTGACAAATTCATTAACAGTTTATTTAGATGGAAATGGGCTTGCGACTATTTCGGCAAATGATTTAGACAATGGAACAACAGACAACTGTCGATTGGATACGATTTTAATCGATAGCTCTAACTTTGATTGTTCTAATATTGGATTAAATAATATTACATTCATCGCAATAGATGCAAGCGGTAATCGAGATAGCGTAACAGTAACAGTAAACGTAGTTGACAGCATTAAGCCAATCATTGCAACGCAACCGTTGACGGTCTACTTGGATGCGAACGGGCAAGCAAGCATTACTGCAGCTGACTTAGATAATGGAACAGCGGACAACTGTCAAATTGCAACGCTAGCAATCGATAGCAGTAACTTTAACTGTACAGAAGTTGGTGCAAATACAGTGGTACTCACCGCAACAGACGTACACAATAACGTATCGTCAGCGAATGTAACGGTAACCGTATTGGATACAATCAAGCCGACTGTTGCAACGCAACCATTAACGGTTTACTTGGACGCAAACGGTTTAGCAAGTATTACTGCAGCTGACTTAGACAATGGAACGGCAGACAACTGTCAGGTCGCAACACTAGCGATCGATAGCAGTAACTTTAACTGTACAGAAGTTGGAGCCAATACGGTGGTATTTACCGCAACGGATGTGAATAATAATGTATCAACCGCGAATGTAACGGTAACAGTATTGGATACTGTGAGCCCAGTTATCTCAATACAGCCATTAACTGTTTACTTAGATGCGAATGGACAAGCTACTATTACAGCCAATGACTTAGATAATGGAACAGCAGATAATTGTCAAGTAGATACTATTGCAATAAGCGAAAGTAGCTTTGATTGCACTGATGTCGGGGCCAATACGGTATTGTTTGGAGCCACTGACCTTAGCTTTAACATTTCTACGGATAGCGTTGTAGTTACCGTAGTAGATAGTATTAAGCCAATCATTGCAACGCAACCGTTGACGGTCTACTTAGATGCGAACGGGCAAGCAAGCATTACTGCAGCCGACTTGGACAATGGTACAACGGATAATTGTCAATTAGCAAGTATTGCAATTGACAGTAGCAATTTTGATTGCACAGAAGTTGGGTCAAATACAATTGTCTTTTCTGCAACCGATGTCAATAATAATGTGTCTACAGCGAATGTAACGGTAACCGTATTAGATACAATCAAACCAACTGTTGCAACGCAATCATTAACGGTTTACTTGGACGCAAACGGACAAGCAACCATTACTGCAGCTGACTTAGACAATGGAACAGCTGATAACTGTCAAATCGCCAACATTGCGATTGATAGCAGCAACTTTGACTGTACAGAAGTGGGTGCAAATACAGTGGTCTTTACCGCAACTGATGTGAACAGTAATGTATCAACCGCAAATGTAACGGTAACGGTATTGGATACGTTAAACCCAATCATTGCTACCCAACCACTAACCGTTTACTTAGATGCAAATGGTTCAGCAAGTATCACAGCAGCTGATTTGGATAATGGAACGACTGATAACTGTCAAGTAGCAACAATTGCGATTGATAGCAGCAACTTCGATTGTTCAGAAGTTGGAGCGAATACTGCAGTATTTACAGCAACTGATGTGAATGGTAACATATCTGTAGCGAACGTAACGGTAACTGTATTGGATACGTTGAGCCCAATTATTTCAACACAACCACTGACGGTCTACTTAGATGCGAACGGACAGGCAAGCATTACTGCATCCGATTTAGATAATGGAACAACGGATAATTGTCAACTAACAAGTATTGCAATTGACAGTAGCAATTTTGATTGCACAGAAGTTGGGTCAAATACAATTGTCTTTTCTGCAACCGATGTCAATAGTAATGTGTCTACAGCGAATGTAACGGTAACCGTATTAGATACAATCAAACCAACTGTTACAACGCAACCATTAACGGTTTACTTAGATGCAAATGGACAAGTAAGCATTACTGCAGCTGACTTAGACAACGGAACAACTGACAACTGTCAGATCGCAACACTAGCAATCGACAGTTCTAACTTCGATTGTACAGAAGTGGGTGCAAATACAGTGGCCTTTACCGCAACTGATGTGAACAGTAATGTATCAACAGCGAATGTAACGGTAACCGTATTGGATACGTTAAACCCAATCATTGCTACCCAACCACTAACCGTTTATTTAGATGCAAGCGGATTAGCAACCATTACGGCTAGTGACTTGGATAATGGAACAACGGATAATTGTCAAATAGCAAGTATTGCAATTGATAGTAGTGTATTTGATGTGACTGAGCTTGGGCCAAATAATGTATGGTTTAGCGCAACCGATGTGAATGGAAATATTGACAGTTCAATCGTTATTATAACGGTATTGGATACGATCTCACCAATGATAGCAGGATGTCCTACCAACATAACGGTATCTACTGCGATCAATAGTTGTGATGCAGTGGTTAATTGGACGTTGCCGACAGCAAGTGACAACGGTCAATTGGATTCATTGGTAAGCAACTTCTCGAATGGGAGTACTTTTCCATTAGGAACCACGACCATTACTTATGTAGCATATGACCAATCCATGAATACCGATACCTGCGTGTTCACCATTACAGTGATTGATAGCGTAGCGCCAACCATCGCAAATGCACCGGCGAATATAACCTTGAGTAACGATCCAGGACTTTGCTCAGCAGTTGTGACTTGGAATTTACCAACAGCTACAGACAACTGTCAGTTAGATTCATTAATTGGTACTCATGTATCAGGAGCAGTATTCCCTGTAGGTGTTACTGCGGTAAGCTATGTTGCTTATGACCCGGCAATGAACACTGATACTATCAGCTTTATAATAACTGTAAACGATACAGAGTTACCAACGATTAGTTGTATTGCAGATACTACGGTATGTGATGGCGTATTTACTTATGCTGCTCCGTCAGTTACTGATAACTGTGGTATTGCTTCAGTTGTTCGTACAAGTGGATTAGCGTCAGGTTCAACATTCCCGGTAGGTAGCACAATCGTAACACATGTAGTTACTGACATCCATGGCAATGTAGACTCTTGCAGTTTTACGGTTACTCGAGATGCATTACCAACAGCAGCAGCAGCAGGTAACGACTACAGCGTATGTGTAGATACTGTAATGTTATCAGGAAACACAGCGGTAATCGGTACTGGAGTGTGGAGCACGACTACTGCAGGTGTGGTAATAAATGACCCTGCTAATCCAACTACAACTGCTGTGTTGCAGCGAGGAGCAAATGAGTTGATATGGACCATTAGCAACGGCGTATGTGCATCAAGCAGCGATACGATTACCATTACTTATGATAGTGAGCCAACAATAGCTGATGCAGGAGCCGACCAAATTATCTGCGAGGAAAGAGGCACTCTAATGGAAGCGAATACACCTGTAGTAGGTGTTGGAACATGGAGCATCCTTTCTGGAACAGCCATTCCTGATGATGTGAACGATCCAAAAGCTATTGTAACAGGACTAAGTGATGGAGAAAACACATTAGTGTGGACCATCAGTAATGGAACTTGTAATGTTAGCACAGATACAGTAATGATGGTGCACAATTGTATGTAACGTCAGACATCCCTGCGACAAGTTACCAATGGGATCCAGTGTTCAGCTTGGACAATGGAGCAATCAGAACACCATACGCGACACCAACTGAAAATACAGAATATACCGTGAGAGTTACTACAGTCGACGAATGCTTCACTGAAGGAAGTATGGAGGTAACGGTAATCAAAGGGTTGGTGATACCAGGGGCATTTACACCTAACGGTGATGGCATGAATGACACATGGGAGATTAAGAACTTAGAGCAATTTGACTCTTACAGCATTATCGTTTACGATGGCTTTGGAAGTGAAGTGTTCAAATCAACCAATTATTCACCATGGAATGGTACTTATGAAGGTAGAGAGTTAACAGTAGGGTCGTATTACTACCTTATTGACTATCAACTGAAGGGAGATAAGGAAATTAAAACAGGAGTGATTTCTATATTAAGATAAAACATATGAAACGACTATTATTAATCACAGCAGGAGTTATGTTGGTTTTGGGGGTTAAAGCTCAAACAGTGCAACAGTACACCATGTATAATTTAAACCATTACATCATCAATCCGGCAGCAGCAGGATATGAGAACTTTGCAGATGTAAGAATGGGATACCGCAAGCAATGGACTGGTCTAAAAGAGGCGCCTTCGACTTACTACCTAAGTGGTCATACGGTATTGAATCGACCAAAAAACTATCAACGATCTGCTGTTCGGATGAGTAATACTTGGGGGCATCCTTCGAGGAGAAAACCGATGATAAAACACGCTGTTGGTGGTATTGTAAACTCTAGTGAATTTGGAGCTTTTAAACGATTAGAAGTGACTGGCTCATATGCTTTGCATTTACCTGTTAACAGAGAAATTTCTTTTGCCATGGGTTTAAGTGCGGGGTTAAAAAGCTTTAGTTTTGACGAGTCCAAAGGTGATGTGTTGTATAGCGGAGACCCTGTATATGATGCTTATGCTGCAAGTAGTCGCTCAAATAAATTTAATGTCAATACAGGGTTTTATGTGTATTCTGATCAATTTTATTTTGGGTATTCAGCACAGCAATTAGTTGAAAATGAAATTGGATTATCCAATATTTCTATGGCTACCGGATCGGAGAAATTTGATATGCATCATTTTGTAATGGGTGGGTATCATTTTGATCTTACTAATTCACTAAGACTGTCTCCAGGCTTCTTATTTAAGAAAGTAGGGAACAACCCACTCAGTTACGATTTAAACGCGCTATTAACTTACAAACA
Organism: uncultured Acidiluteibacter sp.; assembly: GCA_965660325.1. Classification (GTDB taxonomy): domain Bacteria; phylum Bacteroidota; class Bacteroidia; order Flavobacteriales_E; family Vicingaceae; genus Acidiluteibacter. The sequence goes on along the minus strand of CBFHZL010000141.1, from coordinate 65 downwards.
GTTTCTCTCCGGTGGATTGGCATACAGAAGTCAAGATGCGATATCCGTTATGTTCTCTTACCATA
>CBFHZL010000140.1:0-6133 GCA_965660325.1 uncultured Acidiluteibacter sp. | reverse complement strand
ATCGAGCTCTTTGGTGACGAAGTGGACTCCATCCGCACGTTTGATCCTGGAACGCAGCTTTCGATTAGCCCAATGGAATTCGTTTCCATTTTACCGAATGTGCAAGAAAAGTTATTGGAAGAAAGCAGAGAATCATTTTTATCATTTTTGCCAAGCACCTCTGTTCTATGGTTTAAAGATTACCTTTTAACCAAAGAAAAAATCCAGAAAGAATTTGAGTCAGCAAGCAATGTTTATGATAACATTGACTCTCCAATCAGTCATTTATCACCGCATGAACTTTACACTTCTAAGGAGGATTTTATATTAGAAAGCAAGAAATTCAATACCATTGAATTTGGCACCGCAGATTACTTCGATATTGATTTGACGGTTACTATAAATGCTGATGCACAGCCAGCATTCAATAAAAACTTTGACTTACTCAGTGAAAACTTAAACCGAAATACGGAGCGAGGTGTCGACAACCTGATTTTAGCAGCTAGCGCAAAACAAATCGAGCGACTATACGCTATTTTCGAAGACATAGGTAAGGAAATAAGCATGAAAACGCTCTTAATGAGCGTACAAGAAGGTTTTGTTGAGAAAGACCTGAAGGTAGCCTGCTACACCGATCACCAGATATTTAATCGCTACCACCGTTTCCGACTGAAGGAGAGTTTTCGAAAGAAAGACCAAGCCATCACGCTTAAGGAGCTGAATAGCTTACAAACAGGAGATTACATCACACACATCGACCATGGTATCGGTCAGTTCTCTGGATTGGAAAAAATTGATGTCAATGGGAAGAAACAAGAGGCGATTAGAATCTTGTACAAAAATGGAGATACGCTTTATGTTTCTATTCATTCCCTACATCGAATTTCTAAGTTTGTTGGTAAAGATGGCACACCGCCTAAAGTAGATAAATTGGGCGCCACCGCTTGGGCGAAGCAGAAACAGAAAACCAAAAGCAAGATCAAAGAAGTCGCTTTTGATTTAATTAAGCTATATGCAGAAAGGAAAACAAAAGAAGGCTTTCGTTTTTCACCGGACACCTATCTGCAAGATGAGCTGGAGGCTTCATTTATTTATGAAGACACCCCCGATCAGCTGAAAGCTACCAACGACATCAAGGCGGACATGGAGTCGCCACAACCAATGGACCGATTAATTTGCGGGGATGTAGGCTTTGGAAAAACGGAAGTAGCAGTAAGAGCGGCATTTAAGGCTGTGGCCGATAGCAAACAAGTGGCGGTACTGGTGCCAACTACTATCTTAGCATGGCAGCACTACAAAACGTTTAAGAATCGGTTAGGTGAATTTCCGTGTAAGGTCGATTATATCAATCGATTTAAAACGCCCAAACAGCAAAAAGAAACCCTCAGAAAGCTAGCAGATGGAGAGGTCGACATCATTATAGGAACACATCGATTAGCTGGTAAAGATATTAAGTTCAATAACCTAGGACTATTAATTATTGATGAAGAGCAAAAATTTGGCGTTGGCGTAAAAGACAAACTTAAAACGATAAAGGCCAACGTAGATACGCTTACACTTACAGCAACGCCTATTCCGCGCACCCTTCAATTTTCGCTCATGGCAGCAAGAGATCTATCGGTCATTAATACACCTCCACCGAACCGACAACCAATTTTAACGGAAGTACACACCTTTAATGAAGAGTTGATTCGCGATGCCATTATGTATGAAGTGAATCGAAATGGGCAGGTATTTTTTATCAATAATCGGGTGGAAAACCTGAAAGAAATAGCCGGCATGATCAACAGACTATGCCCTGATGTAAAGGTCCTAACCGCCCATGGTCAACTAAAAGGGGACGACCTAGAAGATCGAATGATGAGTTTCATCGATGGTGATTTTGATGTATTGGTTGCCACCACTATTATTGAATCAGGGTTAGATATTCCAAATGCGAATACTATTATCATTAACAATGCAAATAATTTTGGATTAAGTGACTTGCATCAAATGCGCGGGCGTGTAGGACGAAGCAATAAGAAAGCATTTTGTTACTTGCTTGCACCTCCTATAGTAGCGTTGAGCAATGATGCAAGAAGAAGGTTGCAAGCTTTAGAGCAGTTCTCTGACTTGGGTAGCGGTTTCCAAATTGCTATGAAAGATTTGGACATTCGTGGAGCAGGTAACTTATTAGGCGCAGAGCAAAGTGGGTTTATCTCCGAAATTGGCTTTGAGATGTATAAAAAGATCCTCGATGAAGCCATCCAAGAGTTGAAAGAAACAGAATTTAAAGACCTCTATCACGAGGATAGTGATGAAGAGTACGAATTCGTAAAAGATACGGTCATTGAAACTGATTTTGAACTATTGATTCCAGATCAATATGTGACCAACATCTCTGAACGCATCAATTTGTATAAAGAGTTGGATAGCATCGAGAATGAAGAAGATTTGGGTAAATTCGAAGAACAGCTGATTGATCGATTTGGGGCAGTTCCAAAACAAACCAAAGAGCTAATTCAAACCATTCGATTAAGATGGATAGCCCAAGAGGTTGGATTTGAAAAAATTATACTGAAGCAAGGAAAATTCATTGGATACTTTATTGCTAATGAAGAATCTCCGTACTACCAGTCTTCTGCTTTTACGCGTGTTTTGAATTACGTTCAGAAAAACCAAGGAAAAGTAGCGCTGAGGGAAAAAAACAAACGGCTATCATTGGTATTTACGAATATTAAGAACATCCATTCGGCCATTACTGCACTTCAACCGCTGTTACAGGACAAAAAAGAAGCAGTGGCTTAACTAAAAAAGATAACTAATGACAAATAAGAAATTGCTCGTTTTTCTAAATGGAGTATCGCTTGTAGTTGCCCTATTCGTGAACTATTTAGCAACTGCTCAGCAAATTTTTGGTGTTTCCATGAAGGACATGTCGGATAAATATGCCAATTTGTTTACACCAGCTCCTTATGCTTTTTCCATTTGGGGATTTATTTACTTGTTTTTAGTTGCTTTTGTCGGTTATCAGATCTATCAGGTACGAACAGATAAATACGACAACTCCATCGCCCAAGTGGGTCCTTGGTTTGCCATTGCTAATTTTGGTAATGCGCTTTGGATTGTAGCCTTTATGAACGATTTGGTCCTAGAATCAGTAGGCGTTATGCTTGTGATATTGTATTCTCTGATTAGAATTACGCTAAAAACGAATATGGAAAGATGGCATGCTCCGGCTAAAACCATCGCTTTTGTTTGGTGGCCGATCAGCTTTTACTTTGGATGGATTACGGTTGCTACCATTGCCAATATGACGGCACTCATGGTTTCTCTGGGGTATGATGGCAGCCCATTACCTCCTCAAGCATGGACGATTTTATTAATGGTCATTGCCACCATCATTTGCCTTACCATGATTTGGAAAAGAAGCATGCGGGAGTATTCACTCGTAGGCGTTTGGGGACTAATCGCAATAGCGGTGAAAAATTGGGATAATGAACAATCCATCGCATACACAGCAATAGGATTGGCACTTATCATCTTTATCAATTCAGGAATTCACGGATTTCAGAACAGAAAGACGTTGCCTTTTTTTAAATAACTTACTTTCTTATTGCTTCTACAGGATCCATTCGGGAAGCTCCCCATGCAGGGATAAACCCTGATATTAATCCAATAACCACGGAAATACCAACTCCCAACGTGATGTTCTCTAGGGTTAAGAATACTTCAAAATCTAATCCATAAGTAAGGATTAATGTGCCAATGAAAATAATCAACAACCCGATCAACCCGCCAACTAGACATAAAAAAATGGACTCAAATAAGAATTGAAAAAGAATAAAGAAGTTCTTAGCTCCCAAAGCCTTTTGTATGCCGATGATATTCGTTCGTTCTTTCACGGAAACAAACATGATGTTGGCAATGCTAAATCCACCTACGATGATGGAAAATATACCAATCACACCGCCTGCAATATTTACAATTCCAAACAGTTCACCAAAGCCTTTTGAAAGCATATCCAATTCATTCAGCGCAAAATTATTTTTCTCCACTGGCTTTAGCTTTCTTAACGATCGCATAATACCAGTTAACTCATCCATCAATGCTTCATTGGTGATGTATTCTTTTGCTTTTACCCGTATGGTTAAACTCATGGACTCACTGCGCTCATTGAAAAGGGTTCGAGCAAAATTCATGGGAATGATTATTTGATCGTCGTTGGAATTCCCAAGCATGCTTTCACCTTCTTTTTTTACCATCCCAATAGCTGTTACATTTCGACCCATAAACTTAAATTGCTTCCCAATCGGATCCAGCCCTCCAAACAACTTTTCGCCTACACTTGCTCCAATAACTGCCACAGGGCTTCCGCTATTGGATTCACTTTCTGTAAAATAACGACCTTGTTCAACAGCCACTTCAGCAACTTGATTATATTCATGAGACGCACCAACGAAACGTGCATTTTCTAGGCTATTACTTTTATACTTTAAGGTGTTAGAACCCTGAATATTCATGGCTACCGCCTCAGCGCCTTGCGATAACTTTTTAATGCTTTTAAATTCTTTGATCGTCGGTTGCGGCCGCTGCATATACTCCCACCAAGGCTGATTTCGATCAAAACTCCATGGCCACTTCTGCACGTACACCACTCGATCGCCCAATGATGAAATACTGTCCTGAATACTTTTCTCTAAAGCATCAACCATGGTGTAAACCGAGATAATTGCGAAAATTCCAATCGTGATTCCTAACAACGATAGAAATGTTCGCAACTTATTTACAATAAGCGCACTAATAGCGAAAGATAAACTTTCTTTTAACAGTTTAAGAATTAGCATAGAAGCATTTTAATACGGTAAAATTAATGTTCTTTTGTGGCAATCGCTTACCGTTCATCAAATCGCAGTTTTAAACAAAAATGACATCTTATCAACAGCAGTGTTTTTAGGGGCTTATGCCTTTGTTTAACCCGTGTTAAATTTGTAAAATTGTGTCTTAATTTCACACCACATCATGAACCAACCCAAGCAAATTAAAACTGCCTTAATTTCAGTTTTTTACAAAGAAAATTTAGCACCCATAATCGAGCAACTTCACGCTGACGGCGTAACACTTTTGTCGACCGGTGGGACAAGAAAGTTCATAGAAGATCTAAATATTCCTTGCCAGGCAGTTGAAGATTTGACTTCTTACCCGTCAATATTGGGTGGAAGAGTTAAAACATTGCACCCAAAAGTTTTTGGTGGCATCTTAACGAGAAGAGACAACAAAGGCGATGAGCAAGAAATAGCTGAATTCGAAATACCAGAAATCGACTTGGTAATTGTAGATCTTTATCCGTTTGAAGAGACGGTAAAATCAGGCGCTGCACCACAAGATATCATAGAAAAAATAGACATTGGTGGTATTTCGCTCATTCGAGCGGCAGCAAAAAACTTCAATGATGTGTTGATTGTAAGCTCAAGAAATCAATATGCTGACTTGTTGAATATTATTCAAGAAGGAAAAGGTGCAACAAGCATTGAAAGTAGAAGACGATTTGCTGCACAAGCTTTCCAAATTTCTTCACATTACGACACCGCCATTTTCAATTACTTTAATCAAGAAGAAGGGATTGACACGTTTAAAGTGAGCGAAGAAAACGCCAATGGACTTCGCTACGGAGAAAATCCACACCAAAAAGGTACCTTCTATGGAAAAATGGACGAACTATTTGACAAATTGCATGGCAAAGAACTATCTTACAATAATTTACTTGACGTCGATGCTGCGGTTAATTTAATTGGGGAGTTCGAAGGAAATGACCCAACATTTGCCATCCTAAAGCATAATAACGCTTGTGGGTTAGCAACCAGAAGCACCGTAGAAGAAGCTTATAAAGCAGCTCTTGCAGGCGATCCAGTATCAGCATTTGGTGGTATTTTAATTACCAATCAAGAAATTGACGGAGCTACGGCAACAGCAATCAACCCGCTATTTTGTGAAGTAGTCATTGCGCCAAGCTACAGCGAAAAGGCGTTAACCATTTTGAAATCAAAAAAGAACAGAATTATTCTTGTTCAAAAGCAAATTGAAATGCCTAAAATGCAATATCGTTCCATTTTAAATGGCGCCTTAGTGCAGGATAAAGATTTAGTTACCGATAAAAAAAGTAACTTTAAAACGG
>CBFHZL010000139.1:0-6188 GCA_965660325.1 uncultured Acidiluteibacter sp. | reverse complement strand
AATTATAAAGATAATGTTAACTTTGGAAAACGATTTAGTAGTCTTATCAATCGGAGATAATGGCAAGGGGATACCTAAAGACTTAGATATTGAAAAAACAGAAACCTTAGGTTTACAGTTAATTTCTAGTCTGGTAGAGCAACTTGAAGGAGAAATTATTTTAGATAGAGATAATGGTACTAATTTCACTATAAAGTTTAAAATGGTTTAATTGAAAATAGTTAAATTATGTCTAAAGTAAAAATATTAGTTGTTGAAGATGAGGCTATTGTAGCTCGAGATATTAAGGTTTGCCTAAATAAAATAGGGTATGATGTATTAGGTTCTTATTCTTCAGGAGAAAAGGCTTTAGAGGCTATAGAAACTAACAAACCAGAATTAATTTTAATGGACATTATGCTGAAAGGTAAAATGTCAGGCATCGAAACTTCTGCAGTAGTTAAAGAAAAATATGGTATTCCTGTAGTTTTTCTCACAGCTTACGCCGATGAAAAAACGATTGGAAAAGCAAAAGTTACAGAACCTTATGGATATATTATAAAACCATTTAAAGAAATTGATTTAAGAACTTCTATTGAGATGGCTCTCTACAAGTTTAAAAAGGAAAAGGAGAAAGAGCAAAGTACCCAAGATAGAATAGAAGTGCTTTATTCTATGGGATCAAAACATAGTGATTTTATTTACGTAAAATCTAATTCTAGACTGATAAAGGTTTTAAATTCAGATATTCAGTATGTAGAAGCCCTTAAAGATTATGTGATTATTCATACTAAAGAAGAAAAGTATACTATTCATTCTACGATGAAAGATATCGCTAAGAAATTACCTGAAAATGAATTTTTACGCGTTCATCGATCTTTTATAGTTAATCTAAAACGTATTAAGGCAATTGAACTTCCAAACCTTGTTTTAGAAGAATCCGAAGTTACCTTACCTATTGGTGGATCTTATAAAGATAACTTATTCGATAAATTGAATTTGATTTAATTTAATAACAAGAATAGTAGCGCTCTAGATCAACTTCAGGGTGTATTTTACCTTTATTTTCTAAGTAGTTAACGAACTCTTCTCCTAGTTTTGGAGCCATAAACAATCCCCTCGATCCCATTCCGTTAAACAAATGAACATTGGAAAATTTGGGATGTCTGCCATTTAATGGTCTTCTATCTTTTACAGCAGGCCTTATTCCCACAATGTGATCAACTACTCTATAATTACAGTTAATCAGCTCCTCTAAATTTTTTAGCAATTCAATTCTTTTGTTTTCAGTAGGAACTAAGCTTAAATCTTTCCAATTATAGGTTGCTCCTATTTTGTATTTATTATCACCAATTGGTAGAATAAATATTTTTTTATTGAAAATGTATTCATCATTTAAAGCATCACTTTCAATTATCAATAACTCACCTTTCACCATACTCAATGGGATCCAATTAAAAAATGGGCTTTTGTATGATTGGTATCCATCGCAAAAAATGATTTCTTTCGCAACAATATCTTTGTACTTTACATCCGTTTCAGATACCTTTATTTCCGTATAATCTACTTGTTCATAATGCAATATATTTTTATTAATTAAGAATTTTTTATATGCTGTAAGTAGTATTTCAGTATCAATCCAACCGGTATCTTTTACTGCTCCTCCTTTAAACGTATTAGCATGAAGGAATTCATATTTTGTTAAATCTTCTAGCTCACTAGTTATGTAATTATTGATTCCTTCTATATTGCTTCTTTTTTTCCAAAATAATTCTTCATCCTCAGAAGAAATTAGTTTTAGTATAGTCTTATCAATAACAAAAGATGCCCCAATGGCTTTTTCTAGGGACTGGTAAAAAGAGGCATTGAAAGGAATAAACTCTTCGGCTCGCCATGTTTTAGTAAGTCTTTTTAACACTAAGGGATTAATAAGTCCTGCTGCTACTTTTGTGCTTGACGTCTCGTGATTGTCATCTATAACTTTTACACTATATCCTTTATTTATAAGTTGATAACTTAAAACTGTTCCTGCTATTCCTTGGCCAATAATTAAAAAGTCGACTGTGTATTTCATAGATTTTTCAAAACTAGTTAATTCAACCAATGGGGAATTAAAAATTACTAATTTTGTTACCTAATTTAAAGGAAATGGATTTAAACATCATCTTAGGTATTATTGGTCCTAACCAAATTATTATCATCTTGGTTATAGTTGTGTTATTGTTTGGTGCAAAGAAGATTCCGGAACTGATGAAAGGAGTCGGAAAAGGCATTAAAGAATTTAAAGATGCAACCAATAAAGAAGAAGAAGAAAAGAAAGAAGACCATAAATAACCATATTTAATCGTATTGCAGTTGAATAATTATACCGCTCTTTCGGCGATCAAAGTAGATTTACAAAAGGGATTAATTTCTTGTGAGCAATTAGTAAACAATTACTTAGAAAAAATTGATACCCATAAGGAATTAAATGCTTTTTTAGAAACGTTTGATGCTTCCGCTATTGATCAGGCTCGAAAAGTTGATGAGAAAATCGCAACCAATACGGCTGGTCGATTGGCGGGAATGGTTATTGGAATTAAAGATAACATTGTATACAATGGACATCAAGTCTCTGCATCATCAAAAATGTTGGAAAATTTTGAGTCTCTTTTTTCCGCAACTGTAGTGGATCGTTTACTGGCAGAAGATGCGATTATAATTGGTCGATTAAATTGTGATGAATTTGCAATGGGTTCTTCCACAGAAAACTCTGCTTTTGGAGTTACTAAAAATGCATTAAACCTTGATTATGTTCCTGGTGGTTCTTCAGGTGGCTCAGCTGTTGCTGTTCAGGCTGGTTTATGTCTTGCCACTTTAGGTACTGATACCGGAGGTTCAATTCGCCAACCTGCATCGTATTGTGGTGTTGTAGGTCTTAAGCCTACATATGGTCGCGTTTCCAGAAACGGTCTAATCGCTTTTGCATCAACTTTCGACCAAATAGGACCTTTTACAAATAACATTGAGGATGCCGCATTAATAACGGAAATAATTTCAGGTCATGATGCTATGGATAGCACAACTTCAAGAAATGAAGTGCCTGAGTTACTCAATGCAGTAAATAATACCTCAAAAAAGAAGAAATATCGTATTGCTTACATTCAAGACTGTCTTGAACATGAGGGGCTGAATAGTGAAGTTCGTGACACAATCACTGATGTAATTTCATCGCTTAAATCAGATGGTCACATAGTTGAGCCCATATCTTTTCCATTTTTGGATTATATGGTTCCCACTTATTATGTATTAACTACGGCTGAAGCTTCTTCTAACCTAGCGCGATATGATGGTGTTCATTTTGGTTATAGGAGCCCTAATGCGAAAAATCTAGAAGAAACGTATGTTTATTCTAGATCTGAAGGTTTTGGAGAAGAAGTAAAGCGTAGAATTATGTTGGGTACGTACGTGCTTAGTGCCGGATACTATGATGCTTATTATGCTAAAGCTCAAAAGGTAAGAAGAGTATTGAAGGACAAAACGAATGAGCTTTTTAAAGACTTTGATTTTATTTTGTCACCAACTACAACTAATTCTGCATTTAAAATCGGTCAAAAGAGTGATGATCCTATTGAGATGTATTTAGAAGATATTTTTACTGTTCAAGCAAATTTGGTAGGAACCCCTGCTATTTCTATCCCAATTGGCAAAACAGCTAACAATATGCCTTTTGGTCTTCAGCTGATGGCAGATGCCTTTAATGAAAAAGGATTACTTGAATTTAGTGCCATTTTAATGAACAAGTAGGCGGGAATAATTGAATAGTTCAATCTATCATAAGTTCTACTGTTTTTTCAATTTTGTACACCAAAACCAGAACGCTAACGTTCTTTTTAAAAAATACCCACTAACTATGCCTAAAGGAATTTTTCTCATTGCTTTATCCTTTGTGTTTTATGGATCATTCGCACAAAATGATTCTTCTGGAATTCTCACTGAAAAGGATTCTGTTTTTATCCTTTCGTCTGATGACGAGGTACTAAATATGATTGATAGTATTATTGCTGCAAAATTTAATGCTCAATTCTCTTTAGATTCTTCTTTCTTTCCAAATTTATTAGACTCTTCTTCTTATCAATCAAAAGTAGATGATTTGGCGGATTCTATTGTTATACAACGACTAGAGTTACTGGATAGAAATACACCTTTCGATTTAACATATAATCCTTATGTTAAGTCATTTATAAAGCTTTACGCCGAAAGAAGGAGAACTTTAACGAGTAATATGCTTGGGTTGGCCCCATTCTATTTTCCAATGTTTGAAGAAGTACTCGACCGTTACGATATGCCTTTAGAGTTGAAGTATTTAGCTATTGTTGAATCTGCATTGAATCCTCAAGCAAAAAGCCGTGTTGGAGCTATGGGCTTATGGCAGTTTATGTATCGAACGGGAAAAATGTATGATTTAAACATCACATCTTATTATGATGAACGGATGGATCCCTATAAATCTACTGTAGCAGCATGTGAATTCATGACCGATATGTATAAAATGTACGGTGACTGGAATTTAGTATTAGCTGCTTACAATTCAGGCGCTGGAAATGTGAATAAAGCTATTCGTCGTTCAGGAGGAAAGAAAGATTATTGGAAAATTATTAATTATCTGCCACGTGAAACAAGAGGATATGTACCTGCTTTTATTGCTGTCAATTATATTATGAATTATTCTTCGGAACATGGCATATTCCCTACTAATCCTCAATACCCTTGTATTAAATATGATACGGTTAACATAACAAGAGGAATCCAGTTTGCTGAATTGGCTGATTACTTAAGTATGGATATAAAAGATATTGAATATTTTAATCCGATGTATAAGTCTTCACTAATTCCTCCATCGGATAAACCTTTACCTCTGTGTTTACCTTCAGACATAATCGGCTTATACCTAACGAATGAAAATAATATTTATGATGATATAGCACGAAAGAATGCTGTTGATAGTATTCAGCTTGCTAAGGAAGTAGAAAAGATCAAGAATGAATCCATGGTAATTCACCGTGTTAGAAGCGGAGAATACTTGGGTTATATTGCTAAAAAGTACAATGTTACGGTTAGTAATTTGATGAGTTGGAATAATATGAGGAGCACCCGTCTAAATCCTGGTGATCGACTGACTATCTATTCGAATGGTGCTGTTCCAAAGTCTTCTCCTGTTAAAACCGAATCTCCTGTTTTAGCTTCGTCGGATTATAAGTATCATGTTATTCAACCAGGGGATACATTATGGGATATCGCTAAGAAATATCAAGGCATTACTGTTAATGACCTTAAAACGATTAACAACAATTTAAATTTCAAATACCTTAAGCCTGGAATGAAAATAAAAGTTCCTGTGGTAGGATAAACCGTATTCTTTATGATTCTTCGTCCATTTTTTTTATTGTGTTGTTTTGCTTTTTTGCTATATAGTTGTAATGATGGCGAATCCAAAAGAACTTTGCCTGATTCGAATGGTCGTTCCGGTGAATTGATTATTGTGGTGGATACGGCCTATGCTAATAATATCACTGGTAGAGCATTAGAGGATGTCTTTCTTGAGGAACTTTATGGGGTTCCCCGAAGTGAACCAGTTTTTGAAGTGTCTACTGTCCCACCAAAGGGATTTACTTCGATGCTTAAAATGGTTAGAAATATTCTAGAATTGGATATCCGTTCTACCAATAAAAGCGAAATTAAAATCCAAAATGATGTGTTTGCAAACGATCAGTTAATCGTGACGATTGCTGCTAAAAATGATCAGGAGGCAGCAGGTATTTTGATTAAGAATAAAGCGAAACTACAGCGATTATTCAACCAAGAGGAACTCAAACGAACGAGAAAACGCTTAATGCTTAATGTTGATAAAGAGTTACAAGCACAGCTTTTTTCTAAGCATAATGTCACTGTGTCCTTTCCAAAAGAGTATTTTTTGTCTATCGATACCTCAGATTTCTTTTTTCTACGAAAGAATAAAGTAGTTGGAGAACATCAAATATTGCAAGGCGTAATGGTTTATCAGTATCCATATACAACAGATTCTAACCTTACTGCAAAGAATATCGTGGACAGCATGGAACACTTTATACAGCATATAAAAGGTAAGCCTAAAGGATTTATGCAAGTTGAACGTCAATATCCTGTTTTGAGTGAAGAGGGATCTCTAAATGATAATTATGCTGTTGAAT
>CBFHZL010000138.1:0-6233 GCA_965660325.1 uncultured Acidiluteibacter sp. | reverse complement strand
ATCAGCAATTTGTTGGTCTGACCAACCAAGAGCTAAAATCGAAAGCACTTCCATTTCTCGCTGACTTAATGAGAGCAGTTCTTGTGGTAATTCTGTTTTTGTTTTCTCAGAGTATACCTTGTTTAAAATAGCATTTTTGTCTTCAAGCTCAAGGTTTATTATTTCATTGTATTTTGCAAGTGCTTTGTTTTTATTTTCTACTAACAGGTTTTGCGCTTTAAGTAAGATTGAAATTCTACGTTTTTGAAAGTATCCAACTATTGAGAGTGATAATGTGAAAAGAGCACCGATAAGAATCAATAAAATCAATTTGCGGTGATTTGCCTCCTTTTCTAATTCTAAGTTTTTCTGTTCAATTACTATTTCTTGATTTTTTAACTCAACTTCCTTTTTTTTATTCTGATACTTTGCTTCTACTTCTGCTAGTATTTCACTGTTTGAAAGAGTTAATAGTGAATCTTTTATGTTCGTATACTTTTTGTAATAGGCTAGAGACAACTTGTGGTTACTCCTTTTTTCAGCTATTTCAGATAGGGTTAAATAACTATTTTTTATAAGCTCCTTTGATCCTAATTGTTCTGCGATTTCAAGTCCTTCTAGGCCGTACTTATCAGCTAAACTATAATTTGATAAATTCAGATAAGCCATAGCCAAGTTATTCCATGATCTTGCAATTCCCGGTTTATCCATAAGTTGCTGCCTTAATTCAAGCGCTTTTTTTAAATATTCGATTGCCTCTTCATTTCGATTGAGATAAAGTAAAGCATAACCAACATTATTGTATGAGCTCGCTATTGAGTTGTTTTGATTTTCGCTTGTTTTAATTTTAAGTTCAAGTGCTGCTTTGTGAAATTCGAATGATTTTTGATAATTTTTTAGATTAAAGTATACGATTGCAATGTTGTTGTTAGTAGATGCTATCCCTTTTTCATTTTTCAACTCTTTTTTTAATACTAGTGATGCTTCATAAAAGGTTAATGCCTCCGAGTACATCTGCTGAAAATCATATACTACACCAATATTATTTAAGTAAAAAGCTTGCCCTTCTTTATCGCCAATTTCTTCCATTAGTTTTAGAGCTTTCATGAAGTTGTGGATAGCTAAGTCATAATCACCTGTATTCACATTTACTTTGCCAATTTTATTGAATGAAATAGCAATACTTTTTTTGTTTTTAATCTGCTGTTTCAATAAAAGCCCCTTATTTAGGTATTCAATCGCTACATTATAGTTCCCTAACTTTCGGTGTATCTCTCCCAAATAGTCATAAAATACTACTTCTAGAGTGTCCTTACTTTCTCGAGAAAGCTTTAATCCCTTTTTTGCATAAATTAATGCTTCTTGATTATCAACATACAATAATTCATTGGTAAGATGGTCAAGTGTAGTAAGCATCTTTTTTTGATCACTTCTTTGGAGCAAGTGTTTTAAGCTATCAATTTTAGTATTGGCGAATAAGGTTAAGCTGCTACTATTTATTATGATATAAATAATAGTTAAGATCCTTGCAGGTGCTTTAGTCATTAGGTTTTTGGTCTGTAGAGTTAGAAATCATCCTTTTGAACTACAAATAAAGTCTTTTAATTAAAGAGTTTTGCTCATCTGTTTAAAAAATTAAAGTTCGTTCAGTTGCACTTAAGTAGGTAGTGGTTTTATCGGATAGCTACTTGGTCATAGTTTATCCTTTCATTACTTCAATACATATTTTGCAAATTGAACCTCTTTAAGAAGTGGCTTAAGTTTATTACTTAGGTCATTTTTTATTTATATGGGGGAGGATTAAATAAATGTAGTCGAGCGAACAGAATATGCTATAAAAAAAGAAGTCAGCAGGCGACCAAACCTGCTGACTAGTGGTTAAAAACCTAATACAAATTAACCAAAAACTCTGCGGCAAATATAAGTGGCTTATTTAGCTTGAGGGATTTTTTTCTGTGAATGGTTGTAAAATCCACTTAAAAGAAATGAAAGTTTCGTTTTTGGTAATATTGGATTTAATTTATAAGCGATAATTGAATTTATATTTTTATGCTACTTTAAATAATTAATAAGAATGATTTAATTTGCAATCTGTACAAAACAACAATTATGGGAAGAGCATTTGAATATAGAAGAGCCGCGAAGGAAAAAAGATGGGATAAAATGTCTAAAGTATTTCCAAAGCTTGCAAAGGCTATTACGCTAGCAGCTAAAGAAGGAGGAATGGATCCCGAAATGAATGCTAAACTACGAACGGCCATTCAGAATGCAAAGGGCGAAAATATGCCCAAAGATAATATTGAAAATGCAATTAAAAGAGCAGAAGCTAAAGATGCTGAAAATTATGTAGAGGTAAACTATGAAGGGAAAGGGCCTCACGGGGTGCTTGTTTTTGTAGAATGCGCAACTGACAATACTACGCGAACGGTTGCAAACATCAAATCATACTTTAATAAAGCTGGTGGAGGAGTAGTTCCTAATGGATCACTCGAGTTTATGTTTAATAGAAGAGCGGTTTTTGAATTTGAAATTCCTGAGGGAATGGATGTGCAAAACTTAGAGTTAGAACTTATCGACCATGGACTAGAGGAGATTGAAGTTGATGAGGAAACTGCATATGCATATGCTGACTGGCAAGATTTTGGCCTATTATCAACTGCTCTAGAAGAACGACAAATTGATGTTAAAAAGTCCAACCTTCAGCGTTTTCCAACCACTCCTGTTGAGTTTACCGATGAACAAATGGTAGATATTGAAAAAATGCTTGATAAAATTGAAGATGACGACGATGCGCAAGCAGTGTATACAAACATCCTATAAAATAGCTGAATTGGCGTTTGCTGATCGATAAGTTGTATAAAAAAACCTCATGAACTTCATGAGGTTTTTTTATTATTCTGAGGAGGGCTTTTTCTTCATCGGATAAGCGATTTTCTTTTCTCCTGAGGGTTGTTTGTCGTTGCTATTACCACCCTTTGGCTTTCCCTTAAATGGGCGTTTCTTCATGTTGGATGGTTTGTTATTCTTTGATTTAGGTTTGCGATCACCACCTGAGTTATAACTAGGACCATCTGAAAACCCTGAAGGAAGTGGCCTTTTAGTAACCTCTGTGCCGATAAGCGACTCAATTTTCTGAAAGTTATAAACGTCTCTCTGATTGATGAATGTCCATGCAGTACCTGTAGACTGAGCTCGAGCCGTTCTACCTACTCGGTGAACATAATCTTCCGCATCACCAGGAACATCATAATTAATAACTAAATCAATGCTATCAATATCAATACCTCTAGAGATAATATCTGTACCGACTAAAATCTTTAATTTCTGGTTTTTAAATCTTCTTAAAACTTCTTCTCGCTCTTGTTGGTTCAGGTCAGATTGTATTCCGTCCGCATCTAATCCTAGCTTTCTTAAGTTGCGCTTTATATCGTTGACATTTACTTTTCTGGAAGTAAAAATAACGATACTTCTTAAGTCTTTTTTATCTTTTAAGAGTGATTCTAATAACGGAATCTTTTGATCGTCGTGCGTTAAAAAAGCCTCTTGAACAACACCTTCTGCCATTTTAGATATGGCAATGTTGATCTCAACAGGATTAACCATGGACACCTTAGCCAAACTTCTAATTTTTGGTGGCATCGTGGCTGAAAACATAATCGTTTGCTTCTTTTTTGGCAAGTATTCAATGATTTTTTTAATATCATCATTAAATCCCATGTCCATCATTCTGTCAGCTTCATCCAAGATAAGATGCTTTACATTATCCAATTTAGCATAACCTAAATTAAGGTGTGAAAGCAATCTTCCTGGTGTTGCCACTATAATGTCTGCTCCTTCAGTGAGGGCAGTTTTCTCTTGATCAAACACAGAACCAGTGCCACCTCCGTAAATAGCAATAGAGCTAATACCGCTGAAGTAAGCAAATCCTTCTAGTTGTTGGTCAATCTGCTGTGCCAACTCTCGGGTTGGTGCAATAATTATGGTATTTAAATTACCGCCTTGACCACTTGCAATTTGGTGTATTATGGGTAAAAGAAATGCAGCAGTCTTTCCTGTACCAGTTTGGGCACAGGCGATAACATCATTTTTCTTTAGTATTTCGGGAATCGCTTGTTCTTGAACAGGCGTTGGATCTTCAAAGCCCATAGCTTCTAGGGCTTCATTAACAGTAGGATGTAAGCCTAAATCAGTAAATTTCAATGTGCAAATATTTTAGGGTCCAAATTAAGTATAATTAATCAACTACATCACTTATTCTGTTTACTAGCAATTGTTTTAAACAAATCCAAACAAAAGAACCCTTCACTAGCAGCAAAGAATTGCACTAAATTATCCTATTTTTGAACCATGGATTTTAAGAATTTCGACGTTTCAGACTTAAGTACTCTTTTAGGAGAAAAACAACAGATCTGCATCATTTCACACAAGTCTCCGGATGGAGATTCTATTGGTTCTTCATTAGGGCTATATCACTTTTTAAAACAACTAGGTCACCAAATTACAGTCATAACACCTGATCGCCACCCAAGTTTCTTGAATTGGTTAGAGGGGAGTAAGGAAATTGTCAACTTTGAGTACCAATCTCACATAGTGGATAAGACACTAGCAGCAGCTGATTGGATTTTTTGCTTGGATTTCAACGACAGCAGCCGAGTAGGGGACATTACCCCATTATTAGTGGCTAGTCCTGCTAAGAAGATTAACATTGATCATCATCAAGAGCCATCTCATTTTTGTGACTACGAATACATCGAAACAGACGCAAGTTCTACTGCTCAATTGGTTTATGAGCTAATTGCTCAAACCCCACAGCGGAATTTGCTGAACCAAGACATTGCCTATGCACTTTATGTTGGTATAATGACAGATACTGGTTCATTCCGTTTTCCGTCAACTACCGCATCTACCCACCATGTAATTGCCCACTTGATAGAAACCGGAATCGACAATGCAGCGATTCATCGGAGAATATATGACAGCTCTAGTGAGAGTAGATTGCGACTATTAGGCTATTCAATTAGTGATAAAATGCAACTATTTTTAGCACATGGTTTTGCAGTTATTGGCCTTTCCGAGGAAGAGTTGCAACGATTTAATTATCAAAAAGGCGATACAGAAGGAATTGTGAATTTTCCATTATCCATTCAGGAAGTTAAAGTATCTGTGTTTTTGTCAGCTAAAGATGATAAAGTTAAGATGTCTTTCCGATCTAAAGGGGATATTGCAGTTAATACAATTGCGAATGAGCATTTTAGTGGTGGTGGACATACGAATGCTGCTGGAGGAATATCATCATTATCGCTAGCAGAAACAATGGACAAATTAATAGCTGTTCTGAAATTGAATTTCCCTGTAACTGAATCATAAATCGAATGAAAAGTTCACTTCTGCTTACTATATTGATAGTTTTTATTTCTGCCTGTAACAGCCAAGAAAAAGAAGGTAACGCCACTTACCAATCAAAAAGGGATTTTGAAGAGAAAATGATTGCTTCACATAAGCGATTTATTGAAAAATCAAATCAGACAATTCAAAATTACATAGATAGTTCAGCATACAGCTACATTACTACAGGTACAGGTTTGAGATATGCAGTAATTGAAGCAGGTGCAGGCGTAACGCCTTCTAAAGGAAATGAAGTTAAGATCGCTTATTCAATTCGGTTTTTAGATGGAGAGGAAGTCATGGGATATAATGAACCAAAAGTAAGTTCCTTTTTTATCGAGCAATCGGACGTAGAATCCGGTTTACATGAAGCACTTCAATTGATGAAAGTGGGTGAGAAAGCCTCCTTCATATTCCCTCCGCACTTAGCTTTTGGTATTAGCGGCGATAGGAACGGCATTCCACCACAGTCGACTTTATTGTACACCATAGAATTAATTGCAGCTCGATGAGAATATTAGTTTGTTTAGCTTTCATTTTAACGATCGTTGCTTGCCAACAAGAAAAGAAATATGATGTCCTATCTGATGAATCAACCTACCAATTAATTGCTTTTGATGGTACAGGGATTTCACCAAATATAGGCAACTATCTTGCTTCATACCTTACCATTACCGATACTTTAGGAGATACGCTTCACTACGTCCCATCTTACTTGTACTTCATTGAGTTCTATCAAGAGTCACCACTATTCGAAGTGTTAAGTACTATTAAGACCGGAGATTCAGCTCACTATCGAATAAAAGAACATCAGTTGTTTGATGCATTTGGCTTTGATCGACTGCAAGCAAATAGTAATCGACCATTGG
>CBFHZL010000137.1:0-6272 GCA_965660325.1 uncultured Acidiluteibacter sp. | reverse complement strand
AAACTCAAGCTAATTTGGGTTTTGATTTTAGATTAGGAGAGCAAACGTTCTTAAACTGGATGATCCGATATCAAGAGCGAGAAGGAGAATATCTAGATGCTACTGGTAATGAAATTGCCTTTGGTAATCAGTTGATCTCCGATATTGGAATAACGCATACCATTAGCAAGCTTAAACTATACATTCAAGTTTCTAATGTATTTGATGAGAAATACATTGATATAGGGAATGTAAGAATGCCTGGACGACTGTTTAGAGCCGGAATTCAATATCAGTTATAAGAAAAAAAAGAGCGCAGTTTGTTTAGGACTGCGCTTTTAAAAAATCAATGAGCTCTTTTACAGCTAAACCTCGATGGCTAATTTCACTTTTTTCATTGAGACTCATCTGGGCAAAACTCCTATCGTATCCCTTAGGTTTAAAAATTGGATCATAACCAAATCCTTCCTCACCCGTTCGCTCAGGTAGAATTTCTCCTTCGCAAATTCCCTCAAAAGTGTATTCTTTGCCGTTTAGGATTAATGCTACAACCGTTCTGAAACGGGCAGTTCTACTCTTGGCCTCTTTTAAAGCTGAAAGTAATTTATCCATATTGTCCTCGGCATTACACTGATCACCGGCATAGCGGGCAGAATAAACCCCTGGAGCTCCATTCAGCGCCTCTACTTCTAATCCAGTATCATCGGCAAAGCAATTCTTACCCGTTTTATGATGTATCGCTCTTACCTTTAAAAGTGCGTTTCCTTCTAGCGTATTTTGCGTTTCCTCGATTTCTTCGGTGAACCCAATATCAGACAAACTTTGTACGGTGAAGTTATCTCCTAGTTGGTTCTTGATTTCCTTGGTTTTATTTGGGTTGTGCGTAGCAAAAATAATATTCATCCATCTGTTTTTTATTCGGTATAGTAGTGTTGATTTAGAGTTATTTCAGCAGTTCTGATTGCTAAAGCTCTTTTCGTTTTATCGTGCTGAAGAAATGTCTTATTGCTTTATAAACGGCACTTTGTATTTCTCGCCTTTAAAGTCAACAATTAGGTAATACATTCCATTCATAAATGCAGTACTCGGTACGGTAAAGCGGTAAAATCCTTTCTCCCGTGTTCCACTAAATAAAAATGCTTGCTCCTTACCCATTACATCGTACACTCGAGCAGACAAATCTCCTTCTGCAGGCACAACCATTTCTACGGATAAGTCGCCAACAGTTGGATTAGGAAATGCTTTTAGGAATAATCGATTGGCTGTTCCTTTCACGCATATCTCATCTTTTAGTAAAGCTAAATCAGCATCTCCATTTACAGAGAGAATTTGAACACAAGCAAAATCGCTTCGTTGATTTTCTGTCAACACAATGGAAGAGGTAAATTCAGTGTAAATAAAATCATTTGGAAATAGCTGTCCAGTCCATGTTTCTTCTAACTGATAATTCGAGTTGAGATTGGCCAGCATCCGCACGCTATTGATTTCATTATTCCCTGAATTAATCAGCACTACTCCTATTCGAACTAAATTATTTTCTTGATCTACGACCACTGTATCTAAAACCAAATCTAGATTTGGTGAATTCACCTTTACTTGCCTGCTCATGGAGTCGATACAGCCAAATTGGTTATTGAGTAGTAAATTAATTTTAAAATTACCGGTATCCGTGTAGCTGTAAGCAGGCCTAAAAACAAAAGCAGAATCACCGTTTCCAAATGACCATCTGTAATCATCTGCCGGCGCAATTGAATCGAACTTAATGCTAAAAGGCGTAGCACCTAAATAGGTTTCGAGGTTGAAAAAGGCGTCCGGGTTACTCCGCACCGGAATATTTTGATTACTGGTGTCTTTACATCCTTTTGCAGATGTCACTATTTGTGTTAGGTTGAAATCACCCATTTGATTTAGCGTAAAACTAGGGTTTTGCAAGTTCGAAGAGTCTTCGTATGCCCCTTGAATCAACTGATAATCCCATTGATTAATAGTTGTTCTTCTCACTGAAGATAAATCCGTCACTTGTCCGTCATTATTCAAACAAAAGTTGGTCGTAGAAAAACCAGAAACAGGTTTGTCATTCATTTCAAACTGTCTTTTAATTGTCGCACTGCAGCCTTTATCAGTGGTAACATCCAATTGAACCAAATAGAATTTCGCGATACTGTAATAAATCGTAGGATTTGGAATACTAGCATTTGAGTTGTTACCAAACTTCCAGTCGATAGAAGCAATTTGATCACCAGGTGGTAGCACAGTCTGATCAATAAAATAGGTTGAATCAGTTAAGCAGTTTCCAGAAACGCTATAATCAGGAACTGGTATTCCATTGATGCGTAAATTCTTAAAAGTCGTGTCTTTACATCCTAGACCAGAAGTAACGATTAACCGAATGGGATAATTCTTCGCCGTATTAAATGTAAAAGAAGGATTCTTACTGATGCTAGTATCGATCAATTGAGAAGGATCGTTAAACTTCCATAAGTGGCTAGAAATTCCCCCCGAACTCACCCTAGAAGTGTCCGTAAAGAAAACGGTATCTCCTACGCAAGCAAGAGAATTTGAAAACCCTGCTACTGGCTTTGGGTTAACCAAAAAGGTTTTGGTGATCGAGTCAAAGCAATTGGCATCCGTTTCCACGTACAAGGAAACATTGTACAATTGAGCCGAATTGTATAAGATACTTGTATTTTGAGTCGTGTCCGTTTGACCATTTCCGAAATTCCACCTCCATGTATCAATTATACCTAAGGTCGGATTTTGAGAGTTATCGGTAAAAAAGGCAGTATCTCCGAAGCAAACATTGGGAGCTATAAAGTCAGCGGTAGGAGCATCTCCGGCTATTATTACAGAAATACTATCTCTTACGGTACATTCATTAGCAGCGATATCTACCCAATAAACACCATCTGCCTGAGGTACGATTCGAGGTGTAGATTGATTGGTATTCCATAAATAACTGATGGATCCAGAAGGAATATTGGTAAGACCAATATCGTATCCTAGACACAGGGACGTATCAGGACCAAGGGAAACATTCGCCAATGTAGAATCAAACGCGACTGTAATGGTATCTGACTCTAAAAAGCAATTATTGGCATCAGTAACTCTCACCGAATAATCTCCTGGCTGAGCAATTCTAATCAATGAATCAGTACTGTTATCGCTCCATAAAAAAGTATAATCACCTTTAGATAGTTCCGTATCCCAAACTAATGTATCATTTAGGCATAAAAGAGCATCTGCCTGAGGTTTTAAGGGTGTTGCTACATAAATTTCATCCGTGTAGCTACACCCAAAGCTATTAGTTACAGTAAGTTGATACGTTTCCCCGGGTGTAAGCATTGAAGCACTAGTAGAGTCGCCATTGCTCCAACGGTAAGAAGTAAAGTTAGTATCCACTTGCACAAGTGTATCACAGAACCCTGATGAAATTTGTATATCAGGACCTAAAGAAAGGGTGTTGGAATATTTTTGGCAGAGGTATTTGTTGACGATGTTGCGCAGGGAATCGTTTAGGGGTTGGGAGAAACTTAATAAGGCAGCCACGTCGCCTTTCCAGTAGGTTGGAATTATTCTATTCCGTCCTATTTGCATATTATTTATACTGAAAGGTATTGCTCTACTTCCATGAACAAGTTTATAGTCATTAAGGGGGGAAAAGCCAGGCCCTGACCTATGATTCACATCAAAAGAAAAGAATTGAGAACTTAAATCAGAAGAAGCACTTCCTGCTGTTCCAATTAAATAAGAAGCTGTTAACTGCTGCCCTGTAAAGAGACCAGCAGAACTTTTACCAAATGCAGACGTTTGGCTTCCCCAATTAAAAATTGAAAACATTTCTGAAATTGTAATTGAGGAGTCCAACAATAATAAGTCATCTATACCATCTAAACGAACAACAGGTAAGTTATTTAACATTTTAATTGAATCCACAAATAATGGTGATGTAAGTGAATTAATTTGGTAAGCACTATTCGCGGTATCTGCAAGATTTCTCCAAAATGAGATTCTATCGGACGAATCAACTGTCATACCAGAATCAGAGATAAAAAATAAGCTCAAACCCTGTAATTGAGAAAGTTCTACATAACTAAACTGCCAAGTTTCTGATGTATCAATTGGATTGTTATTTAAATCATAACTAATCACTTTCCAAAAATATTTACCTGGAGACGGTAAGTTTACGACATCAAAAGGAATAGAATTTATATTAGAAAAGTGAATTATATTGGCGAAAGCTGAGTCGCTAGAAATCAGAAGTCTATTCGAGTTAGAACCAAAATTATTCCACTCTACTTTAGCATTGCTTGAAAATATTACAGAGTTACTCAAAGGACTAACTCCTGTTATTGAGCTTTGAGATATTGCGTTCAAATAACAAGAACTTATCAATATCATGATATATATATACTTATAAAACTGTTTTTTCATGGAAAACTAATATTTATCAAAATTAAGAATATTAAATTTGGATGCTATTTTAAACATACTTGAAATAAATAAATATGAATATAGAGTTTGTAAATCATGCATCTTTCATCATAAAGTACAAAAACACGAAACTTATATGTGACCCATGGCTAGATGGTCCTGCTTTCGATAAAGGTTGGATGCACGTTAGTGACACTAAGCTTGAATATTCCGCTTTCGATAAAATAACGCACATTTGGTTTTCTCATGAACATCCGGATCATTTCTCACCTCCAAATTTGGTTAAAATACCGGCAGAATTTCGAAAAAACATATCAGTTCTTTTTCAAGAAACAACAGACCGAAAAGTTGCTGAATTTTGCAAAAAGATTGGCTTTAAAGAAATTATTGAATTAAAAGAAAATAAATTTTATACAATAGAGGATGACTTTAAAATAATGTGTAACCCTTACGTTGATGGTGATTCCTATGCTCTATTTCAAACGAATGGTCTTAAGCTATTGAATTTAAATGACTGCATGGTCGATTCTGATCAACGCGCTAAGGAGCTTTCTAAATTAACCGGTGAGGTCGATGTACTTTTTACTCAATTTGGGTACGCTCATAAAATTGGAAATATTGGAGATACTGAACTCAGAAAAAAATCATCAAAAGAAAAATTAAGTAGAATTGTAAACCAGGATAAGTACCTAAAGCCAAGGATAATCGTTCCATTTGCTAGTTACGTATATTTTTGTCATGAAGAAAACTCTTACATGAATGATGGCTTTAATGATATAAAGCATGTGATGTCTTACCTCGAAAATAATACGTCCGCAAAAACTGCAATACTCTATCCCGGAGATAGGTGGAATCTTAATGAAAATTGGAATTCGGAAAGCTCAATAGAGCGATATATCTCAGATTTTAATAAGGTCCCAAATAATACATACATCAAAACAGAAAAAATTGCGATTGGTGAGTTGGAAAAAACTTCCTCGTTGTTTGTCGACCAACTTCTAAATGAATATCCTAACAGAAGAGTGCTAAATAAACTTAGCACTAACTTATACCTTACCGATCATAAAATAGCAGTTAATCTTTCTATTAAAAGTAAGTTATTTGAAGTAAAATTAGATAAAGATCAATGTGATGTATCTTTGACTTCAGATGCTTTAAATTACTCATTGAAACATTTATGGGGAATTGACACATTAACGGTTAATGCAAGAATGAACTACCCAAAAGGAGGGAATGAAGCTAGGTTTAATCAGTTTGGAAGAATAGCGGCAGGTTTAAATCGTGGAGAAATTTATAAATTCCCAACGCTATTAGAACGAATAGTGGGAAAAGTCAAGAGAACTATCAGTAATTAGTTTACTACTAAGAAATGATGTATCTGAATTAAAATCCATAACCTGTTGTATAAATGGTCTTCTCCATTCTTAAATCGAGTTATTAATTTATCTACCACCTCCCATTTAACAACTTTGGAGCTATTGATCACCTCTCTATTTAAATAATCATCAATCAAGTAACTCAAGTCTGTTTTTAACCATTTAGCTAACGGTATAGAGAAGCCTTTCTTAGGCCTATTGAATAATTCTTTTGGTAAGTAATCATAAAGTACCTCTTTTAAAATGTATTTACTTTCTCCATCTCTATACTTAAGCCCTTCATCTATATTCAATGTATATTCCACTAATTCATGATCTAAAAGTGGAACCCTTACTTCTAGTGAGTAATTCATTGAAGCTCTATCTACTTTTACTAATAAATCTTCTTTCAAATAGTATTTTAAATCAAAAAAAGCTTGTGCTTCCATCGGTTTAAGTTTTCTACCTAAACTCCAGTTTTCTTTTAATTCATTTCCATTTTGATTA
>CBFHZL010000136.1:0-6297 GCA_965660325.1 uncultured Acidiluteibacter sp. | reverse complement strand
GCTTTGGGAAGGAAACATCAAAATTAATTACAGGCTCGCTTTTTTGTATTCCTTTTTGGCGAAACAAAAAGGGATAAGTAAAATACTTCTGAGTGTTTTTTCAATAAAGTTTCGATTTTATAATTAAGAAATTGAGCACTCGGACTGCAACTCCGAGCGAACGGCAAGTGCACATGGTATTCCCTATCTATTACGCATTCCGTAACTTCGTAAGAAAAGTAAGCCAAATGAAAAAACTAAGCATCGATAACATCGGACAACACCCCCATAAAAAAGCCATCGTTACAGGAGCAAATAATGGTTTAGGATTCGAAACCACACGATTTTTTGCAAGCAAAGGTATTTCAGTGACCATGGCTTGCAGAAATCTAGAGAAAGCCGAAAAAGCCAAACAGAATATCTTAAAGGAATTTCCTACAGCAAATCTTACCATTCAAGAAATTGACCTCAAATCACTTAAATCAGTTCGAACGTTTGCTGAAAAATACTTAGCAGAGCATAAGGAGTTGGATTTACTGATCAATAATGCTGGTATTATGATACCGCCGTTTGAGCTAACTGAAGATGGCTTTGAAAGCCAAATGGCTGTTAATTATTTCAGCCACTTCCTATTGTCTAGCCTACTTTTTCCATTGCTTTCAAAAAGTACTGAGGGTCGTATTGTATCCTTAAGTTCAATCGCGCACAAATCAGGAAAAATCGATTTCAACAACATCAATTTCAAAGGGAAATACAATAAAGTAAACGCTTATTCTCAAAGTAAATTGGCTTGCTTGATGTTTGCCTACGAATTGGACAGACGACTTACCGAGCGCAACTCTACCGTCAAATCACTAGCAGCGCATCCTGGTGTATCTGCAACCAACCTTTTTCAGTATTTACCCAAATGGTTTCAAATCATCTCTCCCCTGCTCACTCCATTCCTGTCCCATGCTCCTGATAAAGCTGCTCAGCCGATTATGATTGCAGCTTTGAGTGAAGAAGTAAAAAGCGGAGATTACCTAGGTCCTTCAGGTTTCAAGGAAATGAAAGGAGCACCTGCAGTGGCGGACTCTACCGATTACTCAAAGAATAAAGAAATCGCTCAACAGCTATGGACCCGCTCAGAAGAGTTGACCAATACCGCTTTTCTTTCTGCGTAAACTCGATTTTTAGCCGGCCATATTAGAATCGATAGCTGATACATATTTCATTAAAATTTGTGCGGATAAATAAAACAACTGGTTAATTTTGCTGTTTCTAAAGTAAAATAATTCGAAAACCCATTTCGTAGTCACACATAAAAACAAACCATGAATACTGCAGAAATCGCAAAAATAGAAGCTGAATTAAAGCCACTCCGTCACGCATTAACGCACCACCCACTCTATACCCAATTGAAAAGTATTACTGATATACAGCAATTCATGGAGTCGCACGTATTTGCAGTATGGGATTTTATGTCGTTACTGAAGTCGTTGCAGGCACAATTGACTACGCTTTCAACGCCATGGGTGCCAGTAGAAAACCCAACACTTTCTAGGTTTATTAATGAAATCGTATTTGGTGAAGAAAGTGATTTGAATGAACTCGGTGAGCCAAAAAGTCACTATGTGATGTACTTAGATGCCATGGAGCAAATTGGAGCTAACACTGCGCCTATTCATGCATTTATTGAGGCGATCAAACAAGGCGTGCCAGTTAGAAATGCACTAACTAAAGCAACCAACTCTCAATCGGTTATCGATTTTGTGAACTATACATTCGATGTTATTGATGGAAATAAACCACACGAAGTTGCTGCTGCATTTACTTTTGGTCGTGAAGATTTAATACCTGATATGTTTATTGAAATCGTAAATAAGGCGGAAGAAAACAATGACCACGTTTCTTACAATAAACTCACGTATTACCTTCACCGTCATATCGAAATAGATGGAGACGAGCATGGTCCACTATCCTTGCAAATGGTTTCGGAATTGTGCGGTGATGATGCCCAAAAGTGGGAAGAAGCCAAACAAGTAGCCATAAATGCATTGCAACAGCGGGTAAATTTATGGGATGGAATCGCTGCAGCAATTGAACAAGAAAAAGTCGCTTTAGTGAACTAATTTGAGCTTGGTTTAAAACAATTTTCTTTTTGACTGTTTACTACCATTAATGGAGAAGGAAACAATCAATGTGGTATGGTTAAAGCGTGATTTGCGAACGCAAGATCATGCACCACTTTATGTGGCCGAAAAAATGGGTATACCTTACCTCATTTTGTATTGTTTTGAACCAACACTAATGGCTCACCCTGATACATCAAAGCGGCATTTGCAGTTCTGCTACCACTCCATTAATGCTATGAACGTTCAACTTGAACCGTTTGGCAAAGCAGTAAGCAGCTGTTATGCTGATGCAACAGAGGTGTTTCAGCATCTATTATCCACCTATCACATTCACAAAGTTTACAGTTACCAAGAAAGTGGGATTCAATTGACCTATGATCGGGATAAAGCCGTTCATCAGCTACTCAAAAAGCACGGTGCAGATTGGAAAGAGTTTCAGCGAGATGGCGTGCTACGTGGGATAAAAAACAGACAAGGTTGGGATCAGGCGTGGTATGCACACATGAGCAAAGCAACGCTTGTAAATTCCTACCAATCCAATGATAGTGGTAGAACGTTATCTGCTTTTCCATTGCCTACAGCATTGCAAACCCATTGGGAGAGTTACCCCAAAGCTTGGCAGCCGGCCGGAGAGGTAAATGCTTGGAAATACCTCACTTCATTCGCTAAAGATAGAGGTAAAAACTACAGCCGAAACATTTCAAAACCCTTGGCAAGTAGAACCTCCTGCGGTAGAATCTCACCATATTTGGCGTGGGGAAATTTATCCATTAAGCAAGCACTGCAGTATGTGCGGTTTCATCCTAATTATGAGACAAATAAGCGGCCGTTTCAGAACTTTATGACACGACTGAAATGGCATTGCCATTTTATTCAAAAGTTTGAGCAGCAATGCAGCTATGAAACCAAATGTCTCAATCCGGGCTATGAGTTATTGAGCCACAAAAAAGATGAAGCAATCATTCATGCATGGAAAGAGGGTAACACAGGTTTTCCACTCCTAGACGCCTGCATGCGCTGCGTAAAAGCCACCGGATGGATCAACTTTAGGATGCGGGCAATGGTCGTTTCCATGTTTTGCCATCATTTTGACCAAGATTGGCGTGATGGGGTGTATCATTTAGCCAATCAATTTTTGGATTATGAGCCCGGCATCCATTATCCGCAATTTCAGATGCAAGCCAGCACAACTGGCATTAACATTGTTCGCATCTACAACCCCATTAAAAATTCAGAAGAGCACGATCCTAAAGGTGAGTTTATCAAGCAGTGGATACCTGAATTGAAAGAAGTGCCTGAGCAGTTTATCCACGAACCTTGGAAAATGACCGCCATCGACCAAGCCTTTTGTGGTGTAACCATAGGAGAGCACTACCCTGCTCCTGTGGTGGATTTGGCCATCTCAGGAAAAGCAGCTCGAGACAAAATTTGGGGACATAAAAATTCGCCTGAGGTAGTGATGGAAAAAGCAAAAATCTTACGAAAGCATACCCGACCGGGCAGAAAGAAGCAGTAAAAAATACTAAAGCAGCATCCCTCTCCACTTGTAAAGGTGTTTAGTTGATAGACTCCTTGCAACTGATTAATTTTTAAGGTTAAAGCCGAATGGTTGTATTTTTTTATTTATCTTCGAACCACCCTATGCCTGCTCCATTATTGGTATACTCTTAAATGAATAATTTTTATTAATGATCAATGGTTGCTTATACGTTTTCAATCGGTCCACCTTTGGGGGAATGACAACACTTGTCCGCCGGAGCGGAAACGACGATAAAAGGAATTTATGGTTGATTATTAGATAATTAATATTAAAAAGAATAAAAATAATACATCCTGACAAAAGGTGAATAAACGTACCTTTCGGTTTATTCGGGTGTTACCTGCAATTTAAAAAGACTGAAGAAAACCATGTCCAGATTGACTAACCAAGAATTAAATAAAATAAAGAGAAGCAAACGTTGGTCCGTGACATTTGAGGACATTTACAGCAGATACTTCTTTTTAATATTCCCACTTTCATTTCTCTGCATTGGCACATTAATGATATTCTCAGGTTTTCAAAACGAGGTGATTGATTTAAAAGCAACAGCAATCGTAATTTTCACTTTTGGACTGTTTTCGACAGCATTTGTTATAAAAAGGCTGTATCAAAATCAGTTGTTTGAGAGCTTTCATGTCAACAACGTGTCAAATAAGAAAATTATTACGCGACTAAAGACACTAGGATTTCAAGATGTGCAATCTCATCAATTCGGATATATTACAGCAAAAACTAAAGTATCGTGGCTTTCGTGGGGAGAACAAATCACAATTGTATTAATCGACAATGAACTATTAATAAATAGCAGACCTACAGGAAATTCTTTTACTTTACAACCAATTACGATTTTTAAGGACAGAAAAAATATAAGGACAATAATAAACGAGTTGACACTAAAAGTAGAGAATAAAGAAAAAAACTGCAGGTAACACGGTATATAGCAAATAGGGAGTTCGGTGGTTTAGGAAAGTTCAGTGCTATTTATCAACACCGCCAAATCGTTGATTTGGCTTTTATAATGAATAAATTAAAAACAAAATACAACGATTTGGCTCAGAGCAACCTTGAAAGTTTACCGCTTTCTACTGCCCTACTTGCCATATACTAAACGTTGGGCATAATTAACAAATGAACAAAGAGCAGCTCATAGATAAGTTAAAGTCAAAACCCGAAATTGATATTTATTATGACTACTTGCTTGGACAAGAAGTTTGGTATTTTCAAAATAATGGATCTGACTTCAGTTCTGATTACGACCAGTTCAAAAAGTATATTTCAAAAAATTTAAAAATTCCATTTAATAACATTTCGATAGTCGGAAGTGCCAAGACAAGATTTAGTTTTTCACCTTATAAAAACTTCTCTGAATTTCATGGGAAATCTGACTTTGACTTGATAATTGTATCCAATAGATTATTTTCTAGGATATGGGAAGCATACAAGAAAATTTCTAACAATCAATACTTGCATGATTATGAGAAGAAATGTGGAAATGTGTTTAATGGGTTTGTAAGTCTTAAAGACGATGACAAAACATATGGGAATGAAATTTTAGAGAATTGGCAAAAACTTATTCTATCTTTTAAAGCAGGACTTCAACTGAAATTCAATATTCAACATGATATTAACTATAGAATCTATTCAGATTGGGAATCAGTAGAATCATACCATTTGAAAGGAATCACAAAACTAAAAAAGATATTAGATGAAACTAATTGAACAAATTGATATTCAACCGCAATCGGCAAAATGGCTTTATGACCTAAACGACAAAGGTCTTTTGGAAGTCGACAATTCATTTCAAAGAAATTATGTTTGGACACTTCGAAACCAAGTTCAGCTAATTGAATCTATTTTGCTTGGCTATCCAATTCCGGAAATTTATTTGTGGAGGACCGGAACAGATGAAAATACCGGAGACACAAAATATTCTATTATTGATGGCCAGCAAAGATGTGGCGCAATATTTCAATTTATTGGAAATACATTCAAGCTAAAGGAAACCTATTTAGATAGTAATAACTCCAAATTTATTGAAATCAAAAATCGACACTTTAAAGATTTAGAAATTGAAGATAAAAAAGCTATTTGGGCTTACATTTTTTCTATACGCCTTGTAAGACAAGAAGTTGATAGAGCGGATATTGTAAAAATGTTTCTTAGGCTGAACAGCAATAACATGACTCTCAATCCACAAGAGTTAAGAAACGCAGAGTTTGAAGGAGAATTTATGAATCTTGCTTCAGAACTATCAGAGTTAGACTTTTGGGATAAAAACAAGATTTTTGGTGTTGCGGACAGAAGAAGAATGCGTGATATTTCCTTTGTAAGTACACTTCTTGTATTTATGAAAAAAGGAATTTCTGAAGACATTGGAAATTCTAACTTAAATCAAATCTATGATCTTTACAACGATGAATATCCAGATAAAGAAAAGGATGAAGAAACATTTGAGTCTATTTTAGTTGAGATTGAAAAGATAATTCATACAAATTCAGATAGAATGAAAGTGTTAGGTAGACAAGTTCATTTTTATTCTCTGTTCACAGTGATTTACGAACTTTTAAGCGATCAAGATACCCTTAGCGAACAACAAATATTAAACTATCAAAACTTCATTGATAATTATGATAACGATAAAGTATTAGAAAAGTATTACAAAGA
>CBFHZL010000135.1:0-6330 GCA_965660325.1 uncultured Acidiluteibacter sp. | reverse complement strand
AAAATTGTAGATTTTTTTCCACATATAATTTTTTTAGACTTAAATTTACCAGACGGAGTTGGGTTTTCTCTTATTCCTTTCATTCGCCAACAACTTCCTGATGTAAAAATAGTAATCATCAGTGCATATGACAGTGCTCGAGAAAAAGAGTTTGCTAAAAATGAAATGTCAGTTGACTATTTTATTGGCAAACCGCTCAACAAAGAATTAATTTTAGAAACTATAGCATCCATAAACTAATACAAAACATATGACCGAACGAATTTTAGTAATAGATGATGATACTGACATCTGCTTACTCCTTAAAAAATATCTCTCTAAAAATGGGTTTGAGGTAGAAATGGCATACACAGGTAAAAGTGCCTTAACGATGATTGAAGAAGAGCAATTTGATTTGGTGCTTTGTGACTTTAGGCTTCCTGATATGGATGGAACGGAAACATTAAAGGCTATTAAGCAAGTTAGCCCATTAACTAAAGTAATTATTATCACTGGCTATTCTGATGTAAAAACGGCTGTTCAATGCATCAAAATGGGTGCTAGTGAATACGTTACTAAGCCTATATTTCATGAGGAAATTCTTCACGCAATAAAAAAAGCGTTAAAAGCACCTAATCAAACCCAAGTAACGACTCCTTCTCAAACTCAGAAAAAAATACAAAAAACTACTGCGAAAAGCAGCAACTCTAATTTCATACAAGGTAAAAGCCCACAAGCAAAGCGTGTTGAACAACTTATCAAACTATTAGCACCCACAGACATGAGTGTTGTCATACAAGGCGAAAGTGGAACTGGAAAAGAGTTTATAGCCAAATCAATCCATAAGAATAGCAAACGGTCAGATAAACCTTTTGTAGCAATAGACTGCGGAGCCCTTCCAAAAGAATTAGCAGCAAGTGAATTATTTGGTCATATAAAAGGTTCATTTACAGGTGCGCTAAACAACAAGGTAGGACACTTTGAGTTTGCCAATGGAGGAACTATATTTTTAGATGAAATAGGAAACTTATCTTATGATAATCAAATCAAACTACTTCGAGTATTACAAGAACGTAAAGTCAGAAAAATTGGAGATAATAAGGATTTTGACATTGATGTAAGAATTCTTGTTGCAAGCAATGAAGATTTAGCCTCCGCTTCTAAAGAGGGAAAATTTAGAGAGGATTTATTCTACCGATTAAATGAATTTATGATCGAATTATCTCCTTTAAGAGATCGAAAAGAGGACATCGAGCTATTTGCTCACAGTTTTCTAGAACAAGCTAACATCGATTTAGAAAAAGATGTGAAAGAAATAGAACCCACTACGCTACAAAAACTAAAATCGTATTATTGGCATGGCAACTTAAGGGAACTCAAGAATGTCATTAAAAGAGGAGTCCTTTTATCCTCAGGTGACACCTTAGAGTTAAATGCATTGCCTGCAGAAATTATTTCGCCGACTTATGACCTCGATCCTGAATTAGATGAGGAAGAGACATTCACTGATTTAAAATCAGTAGCAGAAGCTGCAGAAAAAAAAGCCATTTTAAAAGTATTGGAGCAAGTTGGTTACAACAAAACTAAAGCTGCTAACGTGTTGCAAATTGACCGAAAAACACTTTATAATAAGATGGAAAGCTATCAAATTGATTTAAAAAGCTAATAAATGATAGAGCGCATAAACATAATTGTGGTTGATGATGACGAAGATGATTACATTCTTATAGAAGATTACCTTTCAGACATCGAGTCAATTAGTATTAATTGCAAATGGATAGGCACTATAGAAGAGGCCGAAGTAGAATTAGCCAAAAACAGCACAGACCTCTATCTAATTGATTATCGCCTAGGAAAAAAGTCAGGTTTAGACCTATTAGAAACAGCAAAGAAGGCAAATTCAAACAAACCAATTATTATATTGACAGGACAAGGTGATCGAGAAATCGATATGTTAGCCATGAAAATGGGAGCAGATGATTACCTTACAAAATCGGAACTTACTGCCGAAAAATTAGAACGATCTGTTAGATATGCAATGGAACGATACATTGCAAAAGAAAAGATAAATCAACGAGAAGCGAAGTACAAAAACTTATTTCATCGATCTATTGATCCTATTTACATTGTCGATAAAACTTTATCATTTACAGAAGTAAATGACTCGATGTCTGCTCTTTTTGGTTACTCTCAAAATGAATTATTATCAAAACAACTTTCACAGCTTTTTTTAGAGTTGACAGACTATGAATTCTTTAGAGAAGCTTTATTGAGTAAAGGATTAATAAAGGACTTTGAGGCAACTCTCGTTCGAAGTGATGGTAAAAAGCTAATTTGCTCCATAACAACTATCGTACTATTTAATTTAGAACATGAAATTGAAGGCTATCAAGGAATCATACGCGACAACACGAAACAAAAAGAAAATGAACAACAACTGTTGCGTGCCGAAAAACTTGGAATGACCGGTAGATTAGCACGAAGCATTGCACATGAAGTTAGAAATCCGCTAACCAACATTAACCTTTCATTAGAGCAAATGTCTGCCGAAATGAAGGAAGACAGCGATGAGATGATGTACAGTGGTATCATTAAACGTAATTCTGACCGAATAAACAACCTGATCACCGAGTTACTGAATTCTGCTAAACCGACCAAAGTAACCTTAACACCAACCGTACTAGATGATTTTATACCAACTGCTTTAGAGCTAGCAGCAGATCGGATAAAATTAAAGGCTGTAACGCTTCATCAACACTATGGTGCTACAGGACTGAAGGCGAATATTGACAGCCACCAACTAAGGATTGCACTCCTCAATATTTTCATCAATGCTATTGAGGCGATGGATGAAAAATCCGGCGTATTGACCATTGAAACGAAGGCAGAAAACAATCAACTATTGATTGAAATCGCTGACAATGGCGTAGGAATTGAAACGGATAAATTAAACAACTTATTTGATGCCTTTTACACGGGGAAAAGAACTGGAATGGGCCTAGGCCTAACAACCACTCAAAATATTATTAACGCCCACAATGCGACAATAGGTGTAGAAAGCGAGCGTGGTGTTGGCACCAAATTTACTATCAAATTAAACCAAATATAACGAGGATGAAAGAAATTAGCATTGAGAATATCCACCATATTTTATTGGATAAATTAACAGGATGGTTGACTGGCTTTATTGATATGCTGCCGAACATCGCCGTTGCGGTAATTATATTAGTCGCCTTCTATTTCGTTTCAAAGGCGATGAAAAACCTACTTGGTAGAGTAATTGTAAAAGTTTCGAGCAATATTTCGCTGAACCGACTAATTGGAAATACCCTTTCACTAATTATCATGACCATTGGTCTCTTTTTTGCGCTAGGTGTGCTAAATCTAGACAAAACGGTTACTTCTCTACTGGCAGGAGTTGGTGTAATTGGGTTGGCTTTGGGATTTGCTTTTCAAGATACAGCCGCAAACTTTATGTCAGGTATTTTCTTGGCGGTACAAAAAACATTTAATGTAGGAGAAATCATTTCCTCCAACGGATATATGGGTAAGGTGAAAGAGATTAGCTTGCGTGCCACTACCATTCATAGCTTCGATGGTCAAGAAATTATACTTCCAAACAAAGACGTATTCCAAAATGCTATTGAAAATTATTCTGACACTGGCAAAAGAAGGGTTGAGCTCTCTTGCGGTATCTCTTACGGTGATGATTTGGAGAAGGTCAAAAAAACAGCACTTGCTTCCATAGCTGACAGCTCATTTCTAGATCCCGAAGAGTCTATCTCCTTCTTCTATTCAGGGTTTGGAGACAGCTCCATTAACTTCAACCTTTACTTTTGGGTAAACAACACCACTCAAGCTGCTTTTTTAGAAGCACGAAGTGAAGCTATTATGAAATTGAAAAAAGCTTTTGATCAGAATGATATCATGATTCCTTTCCCAATACGGACACTCGACTTTGGTATAAAAGGAGGCGAAAAACTCAATTCCATGCTTACCAATCAAAAGTCAATATAAAAGCATTTATGATTTTACGCGAATCGTTTTTATTCACCCATTTTATGGGCTAATTTTGCAGAAACAGGTAGAAAGATGACAGAACATAAGAAAGTTGCATTACTTATTTTAGACGGTTGGGGGATTGGTGACAATTCAAACGCTGACGCGATTTATAATGCCAAAACACCCTTTATAGATAGCCTGTATAAAAGCACCCCAAATGCAACATTGAGAACTGATGGAGAACATGTAGGTCTTCCAAAAGGGCAAATGGGAAATTCGGAGGTAGGTCACCTTAACATTGGAGCAGGTCGTGTAATATTTCAAGACTTGGTTAAAATCAATAAGGCGATAGATGATGATTCAATTTCTGAAAATGTGGTACTGAGAGAAGCTATTGCCTACGCCAAAAGCAACAACAAACCATTGCATTTAATGGGACTCGTATCTGATGGTGGAATACATTCCCACAGCAAACACTTATATAAGTTACTCGATATTGCGAAAGAAGAAAAGTTGCCTAACGTATACGTTCATGCTTTTACTGATGGTAGAGATTGCAAACCTACTAGCGGAAAGGACCACATCAAACGGTTGACTGCGAAACTAGCCGAATCGAATGCAAAATTAGCCTCCATGATTGGTCGATACTATTCTATGGATAGAGATAACAGGTGGGAACGTATAAAAATAGCTTATGACCTGTTGACGAAGGGAAAAGGTGAACAATATACAGATGCTACAAAAGCCATTGAAGATTCATATGCAAATGACGTGACTGATGAATTCCTAAATCCGATCGTTTTTACCGATGAGAATAATCAACCAACAGCAACCATATCAGAAGGGGATGTAGTCATTTGTTTTAATTATCGAACAGATCGCTGCCGTGAAATAACAGTAGCACTAACGCAACGAGATTTTCCTGATGAAGGAATGAATACCTTGCCACTGCATTATGTTACCATGACTAATTACGATAGTAGCTTCTCAGGCATTCACATCATATTTGACAAAGACAACCTAAAGCAAACGCTGGGTGAAGTCATTTCGAAGGCAAGCAAAAAACAGATTCGAATTGCAGAAACAGAAAAATACCCACATGTGACGTTTTTCTTTTCGGGAGGGCAAGAAACACCCTTTGACGGAGAAACACGCTTAATGGTGCCATCTCCGAAAGTAGGAACCTACGATCAACAACCAGAAATGAGTGCAGGAGAAATAACAGCAAAAATAATTGCTGAAATCGATAAACAATCAGCTGATTTTATCTGTCTTAATTTTGCAAACCCCGATATGGTTGGACATACCGGCGTGTTTGATGCTATTGTCAAGGCGGTAGAAACGGTTGACGGGTATACAAAAAATATTGTTGAAGCAGGAAAGAAGAATGGGTACCAATTCATCATCATTGCGGACCATGGGAACGCAGATTTCGCGATTAATATCGATGGATCGCCAAATACAGCGCATACCACTAACCCAGTTCCTGTTTTTTTAATTGATGAAGATTACACTGAAATAAATGATGGCATTTTAGCCGATGTTGCGCCTACTATTTTAAAAATTATGGGAATAGAGCAACCTGCAGAAATGACCGGAAAACCTTTAATAAACGATTAAGAGCAAAGTATGAAAGACGTAAAAGAATACATTGAGGCGAATAAAGATCGCTTTTTAAACGAGCTAATTGAATTACTAAAAATTCCTTCTGTTAGTGCAGATTCTGCCTATAAATCGGATACAATGGCTGCTGCCGATGCGGTAAAGAAGATGCTAGAACATGCAGGAGCTGACAAGACTGAAATTTGCCCAACAGCAGGATACCCTGTAGTGTACGGAGAGAAAATAATTGACCCTGCCTTACCGACAATCTTAGTTTATGGTCACTACGATGTGCAGCCAGCTGACCCAATTGAACTATGGGATTCTCCACCCTTTGAGCCAGTGATTAAAAATGAGAAAATCTATGCTCGTGGTGCTGCAGATGATAAAGGTCAAATGTACATGCACGTGAAGGCGCTTGAGTTGATGGTAAAAACCGACCAACTACCTTGTAACGTTAAGTTTATAATAGAAGGTGAGGAAGAAGTTGGATCTGTAAACTTAGGAACATTTATTCGTGAAAATAAAGAGCGTTTAAAAGCAGACATTATCCTTATTTCTGACACGTCGATGCTTTCTATGGAGCACCCTTCTATCACTACAGGTCTTAAGGGATTGTCTTATTTAGAAGTAGAAGTAACCGGACCAAACAGAGACTTGCACTCAGGCGTTTATGGCGGAGCTGTAGCAAACCCAATCAATATTTTAAGCAAAATGATTGCTTCACTTACTGATGAAAACAATCAC
>CBFHZL010000134.1:0-6355 GCA_965660325.1 uncultured Acidiluteibacter sp. | reverse complement strand
AACACGCTCTGCACACAATCCCGATGGATAAGCAATATTTTCTTGGTTATTCCCAACTACTACTTCTCCATTTTTGAGCAGAATAGCTGCGCCTACCTTAAAGTTTGAGTATGGAGCATAAGCGGTATGTGCTATTTCTATAGATGAATTTAACAGCGACTGATCGGCCGATGGCAGATCACTGATGTCATCAAACTCAGAAAATTCTACTTGTTTTTTTACTATTCTCATGATGTATTATTTAATCAATTAAAGATAACCAAATCGAAAGACTATTTAGCCTAAATGAAAAGTTAAGACTATTGCGATAAACTATTTCATTTATTAGTCTCAGTCTCGCCGAAAATTTCTGAACTCCATAGAAAATAAATCAAAACCGGGAGCCCAATAATCTTTTTGAGAATCTACAATTACAAAGCCCACCTTTTCGTAAAAAGAATGAGCAAGTTGCGATGTTCGAACTTCGATTGTTTTGATTCCAGGAAGTTCTTGTATCCGATTTAAACGAAACTGAGTCAGCATTTTTCCAATACCGGAACCCTGAGAAGTAGGTTGGACCATATCCCACGACAATTTAGCAGTATGGTGCTCGTAATCATAATTAATACCACCTGCGCCAATAATGGTATTCTCACTTGTCACCACGTAATAATCTTCTCGCTCATTATTAAGGTAGTCAATTATCGCTTTGCGCTCGGAAGGATGGAAGTAATTGGGTGAATTAGCATCAAAAAGTTCGATAACGGCTTGATGGTCGAATTCCTTGTAAGGCCTAATTAAAATCTCATGACTCAATGGATCAATTGAGCTCAACTGCCTTTTTGGATTAGGACAGTAGCATACGCCGAAACGCCCTCTTCTCTGCCTTCAAAGCCCAACTTTTCAGTTGTGGTTGCTTTCAATGATAAATCATCCTCATCGATTTGCAGTATTGGAACTAAGGCGGCTTTCATTGCAGGAATGTGCGGATTAATTTTAGGTCGCTCTAAAGCAATAGTAGCATCTATATTTCCAATGGAGTATCCCTTATCTTTTAAGAGCGATACCACATCCTTGAGTAGTATTTTACTGTCTATTCCTTTAAATGTATTATCGCTAGGAGGAAAATGAAAACCAATATCTCTAAGGTTAGCTGCTCCTAAAAGGGCATCACAAATAGTATGAATAAGCACATCGGCATCCGAATGCCCGGTTGCACCTTTCGCATGTGGAACTTTTATGCCCCCTAACCAAAAATCCTGTCCGTCTTCTAACTGATGCACATCAAAGCCAAACCCTACACGTATTTTCATATTAATTATCCGATTTCGGGGTTCTCAGGTCATCAAAATTAACCATGAGTGATAAGCGCACAGTGTTAGCCAAGGGATTTCTTTGAGCATTCCCTACAAGGTAAGCTAAGTCTATTCCGATTACATTTAATCGAAGACCTAAACCTGCTGTAAAAAATTGACGATCTCCTTTCGTAGGATGTTCATAGAAATAACCCATACGAACGGCAAACTGCTTATCGTACCAATACTCTAAACCTACTGAGTAATTTATTTCTCTAAACTCTTCTGCTGAACCACCCGGTGCATCATTAAAAGAACCGAACATACCGCTAGCGACACCTCTTTCCGGATCTTCACCGAATGCAATAACCGGATTGCCTTCGCTATCTCTCTCAATGTCACCATCTTCATCAGTTAGGTAAATTGGAGGAGTTGGAACTAATAATTTATTAACATCAAACAAGAAGGTTAATTGGTTGTAATCATCTAAATCCAACGTAATCCCTGAACCTAATCTTAAATTAATAGGAATAAAATCTGCATCAGACGTTTCTGTGTAAGCTATTTTAGATCCAATATTTGAAATATTTGCTCCTGCTCTAACAACTGCATTATAGTCTCCTAATCTAAATCTATCACTTTCATAAAATGCAGAAACATCAGCAGAAACAGCTCTTCCGGGATTTGATTCCGCTTGACCTTGCGTTAGATTCGAATTTATAAATCTACCAGTAATACCAATTGAAAAATAATCCG
This sequence comes from uncultured Acidiluteibacter sp., assembly GCA_965660325.1. GTDB lineage: Bacteria > Bacteroidota > Bacteroidia > Flavobacteriales_E > Vicingaceae > Acidiluteibacter. The sequence goes on along the minus strand of CBFHZL010000134.1, from coordinate 4,325 downwards.
ATAATTTAGACGCATAAGTAAAATCTAATGCAAATTCATTTGGGTTAAACTGTCCAATGGTCTGAGCATTTATATCGGTAAAAGTAATTTCTCCTAATGAAAAGTAACGCAATGATAAACCTATAGCAGAGCGTTTGTCTATTCGCTTAAAAAAAGAGAGATAAGATAGATTAATATCGGGAACCAAATTTCTTAACCATGGAGAATATGAAATTGAAGCTCCCATATCTTCTTCTACAAATGCTAATTTCGAAGGGTTAGAATGTATGGAGTTGGCATCCGGAGAAAGCGCAACTCCGGCATCACCCAAGGCACCGGATCTCGAATCAGGAGTAATTTGAAGAAATGGGACGGCAGTTGTAATAGTATTTAACTGGACATCGTCGGCTCTTTGAAACTGATTTTGTGCATAAATTGAGCTACTAGCTAATACTAAGAGGACACAAAATAATGCTATGTTTTTGATTTTCATTTATCTAATTTAAATACCCACAAAGGGCAACAAATATAAGAATTCTAAACGTTGAGATTAGCACATTATTACAAAATGACTAACTTTTCATATTTCTCAGCAACCGAACCATTCCTCGACCTTACTTTCAGACGGTAGACATAGACTCCTCGACCTATTTTATCACCAAAGTCATCAAGACCGTTCCAAGAAATCTCTCTTGAATGAAAACCTTCTGCCACTACTACTTCATTGATTGAGCGGACCAATTTCCCGCTTACCGTAAACACATCGACTTTTACATCTAAGATTTGTCCGGCTTGATTATGTTCAAACCAAAACTGGGTATTAGTGGTAAATGGATTGGGATAATTCAATACGTTATCTAATTCAATATCTTTCTGTTTTACAACCTCAAATTCTATTGACTTATCAGTAGAGTTATTATGTACATCCCACGCCTTAATGGTTAATCGATGCTTGCCCTCAGATAAGCCTTGAAATGGGTAGGTTACTTTACCACGACTATAGTCATCTAATTCTGCCTCATAGAACTCATTTAGTATAAAAGTATTATCTGTTTCATCATCCAAATAGGCCACGATATCTCGACCTACACCATTCCCAACTGTATTTATACCTTGAGGATCGCTAAGTTCAAGAATTAAAACAGGGTTTTCATCTGTAATTCCTCCATAAATAAACTGCTTATCATTCATATAGGCCTCCATTTGTGGCCCTTCATCATTTAAGTCTACTGAATCAGCAGTTCCTCCAATTAAAAAGTTAGTTGACCCCCCAGTCGCATCGACTAAATTATCGGTTGCATAATAACTTATTTTTCCTGAGCCTACGCTATAAACAATGTCTTTTGGAACAATAAAATCAAATGTAAATAGGCCATTTACAACACTCGCCTTACCCTTAAACAGTCGACTATTTCTCAATTTATAGGTATATGGGCCATTATTATCATTATTCAATGTCTTATATGTTTTAATTTTATCAAAAACTGTAGGGTAAATTAGTCCATTAAAGTTTGACATTAAGACTCCATTATTATCCCTTACTTCTCCGCTGATTGTTACTTTACTAAGCGCCTTGAGCGTATCATTTCCTGATATTGTGTTACCATTAATAGTGGTGGTTACTACTTGATACTGAGGAATCGCTAGTCGAGTAGCAGGATCACCAAGCAGCGTGAAATTCTTTGCATTTGTCGAGCCCGAGTGCTGTGCTTTTGTTTCAGCAAAAACATCTCCTAGCCGTTTGTATTGCCCATTTACTTTTTCAAACATCCTCTTATACAAGGTATCATTAAGGTAAAGATTTGGTGTAGCAAAAACCAGGCGTGTCGTGGTCATTAGTGCAATACCACCTCCATTATCATTCAGCAAAACAAGCTCTCCACCCGAATTCCTAAAAGGATCATCAAAACGACTAAACTCACACGTTGCAGTAATGAACAATGGAAGTTGCTTTCCATTGGACCAAGAGTTTATATCACTAACTCCAACTACTCTTTCTGCTGTCCAACCAGTTTCGCCTCCATGCCCTGTGTAATTTACAATTAGGCTACCGCTATTAATTGCAGAATTTACAGCAACATTTGCTTGGGGGTACCGATCTCCACCCGGCGTAGAAATTTGAGGAAATGCATCTAAATATAATTTCTCTACATTAAAAAAAGGAATGGAATCCAAATTCCTAGAAACAATGGCTGAATGATTCATATGTAAAGTCCCATCTTCATCATCAGCGACAAATACTGCTTCATTTCTCCAATCACCAAAAGTAGATGCGTTATTGTAAGACAAAGTCTTATTCAACACCGCTTGAGACTCAGAAAGGTTTTTTACAGGAAAACGACCAACACCGATATCTAACTTATCATTATCAAAAGACCCAAACCGACCTTCAGAAGGATCTAACAGCCCCATGTATTCATCGCTTACAAAAGAAGATACAGGACTTACTGAATTTCTGCTCTGAAAGGTTACTATCAAGTTAGTATTTCCGGTAATTCTATCTTTAGGGTCATAGGATCCATCACCATATAACAAAAGGTACTTAGGAAGATCTTCAGGCTGCACTGCTCTGTCATAGAGCATTCGCATTAAAGATCGGATGGCAACTGGATCTTGGGCACCTGAATTAAACTCATTGTAGACTTGTTGAGGAGTCACAACAGCGACACGGAGTCCGTCATTCCTATGGTAATCAGCTAACATCTCTGCATGATCAACAAATAAAGGATGACTAACAATTACATAGTCGATATTGGACAACTGGTGTAAGTTCTGGTTTTCGACCTTCGATTCATACACCACAGACTCTTTACCTTCTCTAAACACAACAAATTCCTTTAGAGTGTCGGTAAGAACCGTAAAATCCAATAAAGAAGCACTTTTATTCAACAGTTGATTTTTTACATCAAAAGTTTGTGTAACATCCCAAACTATGGAATTTTGAATCTGCCCAGTTATGTTGTATTTAGACACGTTCCCAATCCCTACCGTTGATATATTCCTAAAATTAAATTGAGATCCCCCAAATATCAATCGTCGCTTTGCATTGATAGCGAAATAGTTCAGCCAAGCCTTAGAGGATGCTTGAGGCTTATTGTAGGTAGTATTAATCGTAATTGCTGAGGAGGTAGGTGCAAATGAGTAAACGGACTTACCTTCAGCTGCAAAAGGAGTGTCATACCTATTTAAATTCACAGTCCCTAATGGCATTATAAAATTAGAAGCAGCTAAAGACAAATCCATTCGACTAGATACGCCCGAACGAACATAAAACGAAGCCTCTAATACAGCAGGTTGAGTTAAATCAATATTGGGAAAATCAAATGAAAACTGATAAGAATTAACTACGTCATATGCTTCTCCTAGCCATAACTGACCTGATTTTATAAGGTTTATCTTTTCTTTCTCATAGTACTGAAAATCATCAAATGTAGATACAGTATTTGTAGGAGTTGCGTTTACGCTAGCCTGATTTGCAATTCGTTTACCTTGAGCCCCACCATAGGTTATAAAATAATAAGTCTTATCATCATATAAGTTTAATGTATGCCTAAAACGTGTTAAATTGTTATCATACCAGACCTCATTTGGATCTTCTCCGTAGAACAGTAAATAATCGTCCTTATCAAAAGTTCCATCTGACTCCCCTTCAAAATAGATAGCAAGCTCCTTTAAGTCATCAACAGAGTTATCTGAATTCAAAGCCGGAAGCATCCCTGATTGATTTCCGTAAATCTTAACGGTTCTAGGGTCTACTGAACCGAAATCAATGCCCATTGATTCAAAAAATGCCGCATCAATCCGATAAACACCATCTTCAGCAACCGAAACTCTATGCCATTCGCCGGTGGAAAGCACCGAGTTATTTACAAAAGTAGCAGACTTAGTAACGGATAAAGCCGAACTCTTTTTAGTACTAAAATCAAGATCAAAGCTTAACAGTTGCTCAATTCCACCCGTTGATGGATTTAACCTGAAAGGAAGCACAGAGACCGTTACAAACTTTTTCTTTTTAAAGTATCCTTCCTGCATATTGACCTCAACCTCTCCTTTCAATTGCTTTTTAGCTAAAATTTTTAGAACAGCCTCATTATATACAGGAGCATAAACTGTATTCGCTAGATTCAAATCGCTGATAGTTTTATCATTGGAGATGCCAATTTGAATCATCTTCCTAGGAAGGTCGTCAATAGCTAAATTATAATCGGCACCTTCAAAAAAAATGAATTGTTTGCCGTTTTCATCAAAATTTTTCTCCACTTGTATCGTAGCAGGAGCCAAATTGTAAGACTCTAACTGAGCAAAGGCCAAAAGAGGTAAGACAAATGCTAGAATTAATGTTGATA
>CBFHZL010000133.1:0-6663 GCA_965660325.1 uncultured Acidiluteibacter sp. | reverse complement strand
GATAGACAATGTTGGTTTCACTGTATCCACTACCAATACATTTTGGGTATCTGTGGTGGTGTTTCCGGCGTTATCTACGATTGTCCAAGTTACTGTGGTAGCTCCTTGAAGGAATATTGCTGGAGCATCATTAGATACCGATGCAATACCACAGTTATCATTGGTGATTGGCGTTCCTAATCCAACTGATACTGCAAAGCATCCTGAATTTGGTGTAACTGTAGTATCATTAGGTGCTGTAATAGTTGGGGCAATAGTGTCTAAAATCGTTACCATTTGGTTAATAGTCGATCTATTTCCACTGCTATCAACTACCGTCCATTGAACAGTATTATTTCCTAGCGCATAAAAAGAAGGTGCATTATTAAATACCGTATCTACTGAGCAGTTATCGCTGTAGATCAACGAACCTAAATTTACAACTGTTCTAAAACACAATGAATCAGTTCCAACTGTAACTGCCATAGGCTGCTGTATAACTGGAGTTGTCGTATCAATGATGGTTACCAATTGCGAATCAATCGCCTGATTTCCATTTCCATCAAATACGGTCCATTTCACCATAGTGGTCCCAATTCCAAATACTGAGGGAGCATCATTGGTTACATTGGCAACAAAGCAATTGTCAGAAGAAAATGGACTACCTAAATTCGGTGCATCCACTTCGCAAGAAGCGTTGGCATAAAATAATGTATCACTTGGAGCTACAATCATCGGCAATTCAGCATCTCGAACAATTATCGTTGTTTGACAACTAATTATATTATTCAATGAGTCCGATAATGTGTAGGTTAATGTAGATGTGCCCGAATGGAATTCGTAGCCACTCGCGTCATTATTTCCTACAGCTATTGTACTATCTGGATTAATAATCTCCCAACTTAATAAACTTGGACAATCGCCTGCAGCAATATTAGTTGATACAGAACCTGGAGTAGAAATCCAAGTACAGCCGTTATTCAATGTTGGTGACTGTATAATCGTATCCTTACAAGCTATTACTGGTGCTGTTGTGCTATTTACTGTAATTATAAATGAACAAGTATCTGCATTCAAATCAGCATCTAAAGCTTGATACGATACCGTATAAGTACCTGCTGTCAAACTAGCATTTGGAGCAGGTCCTGCAATTTGAGAAATTGAAACAGAAGAGCAATTATCCGTTGCAGTTGGAGCCGACCATAAATCAACATTATTGCAATTTGAATATGTTCCAATCGTAATATCTGAAGGACAGCTTGTAAAGACCGGTGCGTCCTTATCTTCTACCAACACGGTTACCGTGCACGAAGAAGTGTTGCCTGATTGGTCTATTGCCGTCCATACGATAGAAGTTGTTCCTTTTGGGAAAATAGCTCCTGCTAAGGTTGTGTCTGAGGAAGCAGAAGCGTAATCATGTCTGAAGCTAAGCAACGAACAGTTTTCATTAACTGACAAATCAAACTCTTTCCCACTTGCAGCATATTCGCAATTTGCAGAAGTATTTCGAGTAAACGATACTAAAGAACAATTAATTACAGGTGCTAATGTATCTAGTACAGTTACGACTTGATTAACGTTCGCCTGATTACCATTACTATCTTCCACTGTCCACCTTACAGTTGTTTTCCCGATTGGGAAAGAAAGGGGTGCATTATTCGTAACTGATGCAATTCCACAATTGTCACTCGCAGTTGGAGTTCCTAAAGCAGGATTAGAAATAGAACAACCTGCCGCTGCATATAACAACAAGTCTGAAGGTTTTGATGCAATAGGCTTTATTTTGTCAGCAATGTTCACAGTCGTGGTGCAATTAACAGAAACATTATTGGTATCAGTTAATGTATAAATAACAGTACTGTTTCCAAGATCAAATTGGTGACCTATCAAACTTCCATTACCCGTGCTAACTGCATTCTGAGGATCAGTGATTGACCAACTTAACCGCACACAGTTTCCTACCATTTGAATAGGCTCTATTCGAGCATCAGCAGTCCAAAAACAATTGGCTGAGTCAGAAGATAAATCTACAATTGGCGCAGGGCAAGTAAGAATTGGTGCACTAGAACCAACTACATTAATATTAAAATTACAAACAGCAGAATTTCCATTTACATCGATAGCAGTGTATTCGATCGTATACGTACCGATTGCTAAAATAGCAGTTGGTGAAGGCCCATTGGTTTGGGTAAATGAAGCAATCCCGCAATTATCTGAAGCTGTTGGAATTGTCCAATTAGGCGTAGCTCCACAAGAATACTGGCCCGTTGTTAACGTCTGGTTTGAGGGGCAACCTGTAATAAAAGGCAACTCCGTGTCTTCAACCACCACAGTAGTTGTACAAGTAGAAAAATTACCAACAGAATCAACTGCTGTCCAAATGATTTGGTTGGTACCAATTGGCAAGATAGCACCAACTAAACTTGTACTATCAGCAGCAGGAACATTATGACTTAAGGTTACTGAAGAGCAGTTATCAGATGCAATAGGGCTAAATTCATTCCCCTTCACCTCATAACCACATAGCCCTATATCTGTATTTCTATTGAATGGTCCACCCGGAGCACATGTTAAAACAGGTGCAGTTTGATCGGTAACTGTTACCAACTGTGTTGCAACTCTTATATTTCCACTAGCATCAATAGCCGTCCACTTAACTTCTGTTACACCCAATGGGTAGACTCCCGGAGCATTGTTTGTTAAGGAAACCAAGTTGCAATTATCTGTCGCAGACGCTTGACCAATCACTACTCCTACCGCGTTACAATTGCCATTTGCTGCAACTGTTACATTTGATTGAGGTACAATGATCGGAGCGGTAGAATCTACAACTGAAACCGCTTGTCGAATTGTTTTCGTATTTCCTGCTTGATCAATTGCTGTCCAGTTAATAAAATAATTCCCTAATGAATAAGTTGATGGACCATCATTCGTTAAACTCGAGATAGAACAGTTGTCTGCTGCATTAACTTGAAAGTTAACATCAACAGAATCCAACGTACAATTACTTCCTATCGCCACTGTTATAGCAGTAGGTGCGCTAATAGTTGGTTTCATATTATCAATTACTTCTACTTGCTGAGTTGAAATAGTCGAATTGCCTGAAATGTCTGAGGCAGTCCATGTCACTGTTGTTGTACCAACATTAAAACGCAATGGAGCATCATTGGAAATGCTCGTTACAGCACAATTATCATCAGTAATTGGTGTACCCAAATTTGCTATAATAGCACCACAAGCTGTATCTGCAAACACCTGCATTGCAGGAGGTGCAGTAATTGTAGGTGATATCGTATCTAAAATATTAACAACCGCAGATGAAAACACTACATTATTGGCAGCGTCAGTAGCTATAACTAAAACCGTATTAGGACCCAAATCGTTGCAGGTAAATGAGCTTGGTATAGTAAACAAAGTGAATGAGCAATTGTCAGTCGTTCCTCCATCAACCATATCAGGAGTTAACTTCACATTACCACTTGCATCAAGTATTAGCGAAGTATCTCTAGTAACTACTATTGGACTAATCGGATCTTGCACAACAACATTTGCTTTCTTAGAAGATACATTCCCATAAATGTCAACCGCTGTAAGCGTAACCACATTCTTTCCTAAATTACTACAATCAAAATTGTAGTTATCAAGGTAAATCGAATCAACACCACAAGCATCATTCGTTCCGTTATCAATCATTGACGGTGTGATAGTATCACGTCCTAAACTGTCCAATTGAATAAAAATGTTTTGAGTTAAAACAGTAGGCGCTACTGTATCAATTACATTAACTGTTGCAGTTCTAGATGAAAAATTACCGGCAAAATCTGTTACTGTCAAAGTAACTGTATTGTTACCAATGTTAGTGCAATCAAATGTATTTGGGACAACAGAGAAGCTAGCGATTCCGCAATTGTCAGTAGAACCATTATCAACTGCATTTGAGGGTAAGCTGTAAGATCCTCCCAGATTTAGATATACATCAATATTTTTCGTTGCAACTACTGGCGCAGTAACTTCAACATTCCAAGAAGCTACTGTGTTCCAGCTTGTCGTATTACAACCAGTAGTTGAGCAGTTTTGTCTTCTTGCTTGAATTTGAATACTATTTAAGCCAGGCGTTCGAGACGAGATGGCAGTTGGTCTAGATAAAGATGGTATTGACCAAACATTTCCACCATCAGTAGTATATCGATAATAAATTGAGCACGATTGATTGATTCCACCAGAGGCATTACGATTCAATCCTACAGGAATATCCATACACACCTCAGTAACGTTGGGTGACTTAGATGCTGAAGTTGGCGCAGTAGGTTGAGCGTTTATAGCGACACTTATGGTTCTCCAGCTACTTCGGCATGGGCCATTAATTGACCGAACTCTGACCCTTCCAGCGTTGACTACATTTGGCCAATTTACATTGATAGAAGTTCCACCGTTTGTAGTTAGCGTAGTATACGATGAGCCATTATTAGATGACATTGCCCACTCATATTTTTGTGTATTGGAGGTAGATGAAATGGAGTATCGTACATTGTTAGCACCGGAACAAACATTGCGATCACCAGATATAGAGCCTGGAGTTGATGGATCAACCGCTTTATATCTCAATGTTGCTGAATTATAATTGAAGTTGTAAGACCTAGACGTACCGATATTGTGATTACCCGTTCGGTTAGCTTTGTACGTTCGAGTTAAACCACCTGAATTACCATCTATACAAATCCCTGTGGTATAATATGCAATACCTGAAGAGGTTAACCTGAAACGATAAGTTACATCTTTTTGCAGGTACATCCTAGCATATTCACCTGCTCCCAAATTTTTGGACTTCTCATTACAAGATGAATTTGGATCAGAGTAATCGCTTCCACGGCCCAGGTTGCAGCTTTGCGCATTAAGATTGTTTACACTGAATAAAAATAATGCTAATAAAATAGTGGTCTTAAAGAAGACTGTGCGAAAAAATAATGCGCACGGAAGAGTTCGCGGACAAGATTTGTCTAACATTTTTGGGTAGGTTTAGTTTGGAAACAAAATTAAAAGTGTTTCTCAGATTAAATCCAACTAAAAAAAGCGTTAGGGTGAAAAATGGCTTACTCTTAAAAACACAAAAAGATTAATACTAGCACTTTACAAAAAAAAATCGTAATTATCTGAACCTTTATTTAGGGTATTATCTACCCTAATTTAAGCGAATTTAGGTAGTTTGATATGTTAATATCAGGTGCAATTTCCAGTTTTTTACGAATATTTCTGCGCGCATACTCAATTGACTTTTCAGACCGGGATAATAAAACAGCAATTTCTTTAGAAGTATAATTATTCGAGATAAGACTTAATACATTCTTCTCCTTCGTTGTCAATTGATCGAATAGTGGGTTTTCTAAATTTAGCTCATCTTTTTGATCTTTGGTTGCAATGAGTGCTAAATCAGTATAGTTGCTAAAGAACGCTTCTAGATCAAACTTTGCAAGCTTTAGCCGTTTAGGCGAAATTTCCTTATTGTCTGTATCGGTTAGTTCTTTAAAAAAGTCATCCAACTGCTTTCTAAGAATGGCTATCTTACTTACATTCGCCATTACTTCCTTAAGGCGTAATTCCTGAGTATTTATGGTTTCTTTCAATCCACGTTCAGTTTCTTGATAAGCTTGTATGTTCTCACTAAGGGTAGACAACTTCTTTTCATTCTCCTTTTTCTCTTTTTGGAGTTTAAGGAAAATCAAATAACCGATCAAAACGATAGTAGAGACCATAAATACTAAAAAGTAATTTAAGTAAAGCTGATTCTTCATTTTAAGCTCACTTATCTGACTATCAGACTTAAGCTGTTCATTTTCAAATCTAGCTTTATCCATCTCCAAAAGAGAGTAATAGTCGATCAGATTAGAAGAAGCATTCATCTTTGCAAACTCTTGTTTCCAAAAGTCAAATTGCTCTACTGCTCTTGCATATTCATCTAAATTCTCTTTGGATTTGTAATAAGATTTAAGAAAAGCGTAAAGCGACAGCCTTGAATTTATTTTGCCTTCTGCAGCACAAACACTTACCAAGCTATCATGATGTAAGTTAATGACGTTGTCTATATCCTTTAAGTCCAAATCATCTTTGACATCTAAAAGCGCTTGGCGAATTATAGCCGCACTCTCCTGCACAATTGACTTTTCGAGTACTACTTGGGCTAGCATTTGGTCGTAATACTCATTAATTTCTGGTTTATATGACCTAGCAGAATCAATTAAGGCAATATAATCATCATAAAACCCAAGCTGAAATTGAATAATCGATTGATTCAAGTAAAAAAGAAAATCTACCGTTGGCCACTCTCCTAATTGTACAGCTGACAACACCTGCTTTGCAAGGTCGTACTCTTCTTGTCTAATGTGCACAACTGCCATATTTACAGTCGTAAATTGATAGCTTTCTGTATTCACTTCACCTCTTAGCTCCATTTTTTTTCGAGCTTGAATAAAATATTCAATAGCTGTTTTAAGGTACCCTTTATCAAAATAAACAGTTCCAATATTTGATAGTAATTGAGAAATATTTGGCTCCTCTTCTATTTTTTTTGAAACTTCAAGAGCATTTTGCCAATAAGTAAGGGCACTATCTAAATTGCTTTTGTAAAAATGTAAAGAACCTCGCTCAAAATCCGCATAATTCATAAAGGATAGGCTCTGTTCTAAGATG
>CBFHZL010000132.1:0-6700 GCA_965660325.1 uncultured Acidiluteibacter sp. | reverse complement strand
TCACTCATGTCTATAAAGGTGAATTTAATCCCAAAATTCGCAAACAGTTGAGTAAATATTCTATGGGAACCACCATACAGGTCGTTAGTCGACAACACTTCATCGCCGGGCTTAAGCAACTTTAATATGGCATCGATAGCCGCTACTCCGCTAGCAAAGCAATACCCGAACTTTCCATTTTCCAGTGCAGCTAAATTTTGCTCCAATGCACTTCGAGTTGGGTTGCTACTTCTAGCATATTCATACCCTTTGTGATTTCCTGGAGAGGCTTGCTGAAATGTAGAAGTTTGATAAATAGGAGTCATTACTGCTCCTGTAGCAGGATCAGACTGTAATCCGGCGTGAATTGCCTTCGTCCCAAATTTCATTGATTTATGATCCATAACAGTTGTATGCTTGGCATTTCATGATTTAGTGCCCCGAAGTTAACCAATTTTAAAACCCTTTAATTTCTTTTGAGTGTAATAATAAATTGAACCTACGAATGGGTCTTTTTGATCCATTTGGGTAAAATAATGGCCCCAATAAAAAGGTATGGATAATAACTAATTAATCGCCATAGCAAAGCAAGTGCAGCGATTAATCCAACAGGAATAAAGTCACGTAAAAAGCCTGAAAAGGCCAACTCGGCTATTCCCGCTCCACCCGGCGTAGGACTAATTAGCATAATTACCCACATTACGAGCTGTCTTCCATAAATTAAGAGGTGCTCACTGACAGGAATAAACGCCAAGATGATAAAGTTAACTACCCAATAGCGAGCCGTCCAAGAGGCTAAGGTAGCGCCAAAACTTTTCAACCAAAACTTAGCCGGCTTCCCCTTCAGCTCTTTTGAAGTCACAATAATTTCATCGCCAGTTTCAGCTGCCGCAGTTCTCCATTTTCTTATAAATGGGAGCTTGAAGATTTGCAACAAAATCCATTTAAATCCGCGTGGACGAAAAAAGATAGCATAAGTAATGACACTGGTTAAAAATACAATAAACAAATACCCAACTAAAAATATTCCCTGGGTTCCGAGCGTTATACCCATAATAGTTTTCTCCATTTCTACCGGAAAAAGATTGCTGTAACCTACTGCGAGTATAATCACTGGCACCATCAAAATATAAAACAATTCATCGAGCATGGCAGAGGTCATTACCACGGCTGTGGATCGACCGATTTTTACGCCTTCTTTGTTTACAATGTATACAGCCACTGCCGAGCCACCGACAACAGAAGGCGTAATTGCCGAAGCAAATTCCCATAACATGATGGTATCAAAACTATTTCTCCAGTTAATTTTATAGTCAGTCAGTACTCGAATACGATACATATAGGCCAAATCTCGGATGGCCATCATGATTACTGCAACAATAATCCAAAAGGTGGAATACCACGTCCAGTTTACTGCTTCAAACGCACTCATATCGAAGCTGTCCACTACCTGATAGGTAGCTACACTCAAACCTAAAATGATGGCTAACGCAATGCGCCCTGGAGAAAATAATTTAAGTGCTTTAGGACTTTTGGTCATTTAGTTTGATTTCTTTCAAATTAGAACTTTACTTTTGCAGTCCAAGGTAACCAAAACTCCTTTTTATACGATGAAAAAAGTCTATTTTCTTCCTTCATGCAGCACTTGCACTAGAATTATTAAACAACTAAAGTTGTCTGACGATTTCGAAATGATTGACATCAAAACCACTAACATCTCCCCGGAAGAACTAGCTGAAATGAAAAGTTTAAGTGGGTCGTATGAAAGCTTATTTAGCAGAAGAGCCATGAAGTATAAATCTCTTGGGCTAAAAGACAAAACATTAACTGAGGATGATTACAAGAATTATATCCTTGAAGAATACACGTTTCTAAAACGACCAGTAATTCTTTTCGAAGATCAGATTTTTGTAGGAAATGCGGCTAAAAATGTGGCTGCAGCCGATGCTGCCATCAACGGATAATGCTAAGTAAAACAGTAAAAGCACACCTCGCATTACTAGGTGCTAATCTTATTTACGGCGTCAACTACTCCATTGCTAAGTTAGTAATGCCGGAGTTTATCGAGCCTTTTGGCTTTATTTTTTGTCGAGTACTTGGAGCACTGCTGCTTTTTTGGGGACTTCATGCATTTATGAAGTCAGAAAAAATTGATCGGAAAGACTATTGGCGACTATTTATTTGTGGTGCGTTTGGTGTAGCAGGGAACCAATTGAGCTTTTTCTATGGCTTAAATATTACCACACCCATCAATGCAGCCATCATCATGACAAGCAATCCAGTTTTGGTACTCATTATGTCATCCATTATCTTGAAAGAACGGATTAGTGGAATTAAACTCGGAGGTATCTTCTTAGGCCTTTCTGGGGCTGTAGGATTGATTCTTTTTAATAACAACCTAACCATCAGTACAGAAAATATAGCCGGAGACTTCTTTATTTTTATGAATGCGACTTCATATGCCATCTATCTGGTGCTTGTAAAGCCACTCATGAAAAAATACGAGCCGATCACGGTTATGAAATGGGTGTTTTTGTTTGGTTTCCTAATTGTGTTCCCATTTGGTTTTAATCAATTTACAGCAATTGAATGGAGCTCTTTTACTACTAACACGTGGTTAGCCTTTTTATTTGTTGTTATTGCCACGACTTTTTTCGCCTACCTATTCAATATTTATGCGTTAAAAAGTGTCAACCCATCGGTAGTGAGTATTTATATTTATTCTCAACCTATTGTGGCTACGATGGTGGCGTTATTCATCGGACAAGACGAATTAAACTTGCTTAAGATGGTTAGTGCCTTAATGATATTTGTTGGCGTGTATATGGTGAGCAGAAAGCCGAAATTGAAAAGGGTAACATAAGCAAGTTCTTAGTAGCTTTTACAACTGAACCAAATAGCCATACTCAACTCCCGCCTAGAAATAGTAACTTTGCAGCTCAATTACAATAAGGTATATGGTTACATCAATGACAGGCTATGGAAAAGCCACGAAAGATTTAGGGTCTACAAAAATTACTGTTCAAATCAAATCACTGAATAGCAAAGGAATCGATCTAAATGTTAAACTCCCTTCTTTATACCGCGAGAAAGAATTGGAAGTGCGCTCAATGCTAAGCAATCTGCTGCAAAGAGGTAAGATAGACATGATGTTGACCGCAGAAAACCAAGATGAAACCAGCAAACTGAGCATCAATAAAGAGTTGTTCAAGTCGCACTATACCGCTTTAAAGCAATTGAAAACTGACCTCGGTGATACCGACCCTTCAGATTTAATTAGACTTGTTTGCGGGTTGCCCGACGTAATGGTTACAGAAACGAAAGAGCTCGATGAAAATGAGTGGAAATCAATCATGGAAGTAATTAAAGAAGCTGTCAAGCAATTGGAATCATTCAGACAGCAAGAGGGCGATGTATTGAAAGAGGAGTTCACTTTACGTGTTACTACCATTGCGCAGTTGCTTGAGGATGTAAAATTGTACGAAGAAGATCGTATCAAAACCGTAAGAGAACGAATTACAAAACACTTAGATGAGCTAGTCAGTGCGGATAACTACGATAAAGATCGATTGGAACAAGAACTCGTTTTCTACATGGAAAAATTTGATGTTACTGAAGAGAAAGTGCGATTAAAAGGGCATTGCGATTACTTTATTTCTACCATGAATGAGGATGGTGCGCAAGGTAAAAAACTAGGTTTTATCAGTCAAGAAATGGGTAGAGAGATCAATACCTTAGGCTCAAAAGCAAATGATTCTAATATCCAAAAACTGGTGGTTGGGATGAAGGATGAGTTAGAAAAAATCAAAGAACAAGTATTAAATACGCTATAACCGATGCAAGAAGGCAAATGCATTATATTTTCGGCACCTTCTGGCGCTGGCAAAACAACCATTGTAAAACGATTATTGGAAGATCTGCACGTCCTTCGATTTTCGGTTTCGGCCTGCACTAGAGAAAAAAGAGTGGGAGAAAAAGATGGGAAAGATTACTACTTCCTTTCGATCAATGACTTTAAGAATAAAATAAATCGAGAAGAATTTATTGAGTGGGAAGAGGTGTATACGGATCATTATTACGGCACCTTAAAGAAGGAAATTGAACGAATCTGGAATGATGGTCACCACGTTATTTTTGATGTAGATGTAGTCGGTGGCTTGAATTTAAAAAAATATTTTGGCGACAAAGCGCTTTCTATTTTTGTAATGCCTCCATCGATAGAAGAACTGGAAGCAAGACTAAGAGGAAGGGCCACTGAAACAGAAGATCGATTAGCCAAACGAATCGGAAAAGCGCAAGAGGAACTAAACACTGCCGACCAGTTTGATGTTATTCTACTGAATGATCACTTAGAGGATGCTTGTAACAAAGCAAAGCAATTGGTAAGTGACTTTATTGATTGATTATGAAAATTGGACTATTTTTCGGAACCTATAACCCTGTTCACATTGGGCATATGGTAATTGCCAATTACATGGTAGAATTTACCGATATGGATCAGCTGTGGATGGTCGTAACGCCTCAAAACCCTTTTAAGCAAAAGGAGTCGATGCTAAAGGATTACGATCGATTGCATTTAGTAAACCTAGCCATTGGTGACGATTTACGTCTAAGAGGGTCTGATATAGAATTTAAGCTTCCTCAGCCTAACTATACCTCTGATTCTCTCGCTTACCTCAAAGAAAAATTTCCGGAGCATGAGTTTGCGTTGATTATGGGTGCAGATAATTTGAACTCATTCCATAAGTGGAAAAACCATGAACACATTTTAGCGAACCATGAAATCTACGTCTATCCGCGCATGGAGGCAAATGATGGTGGGGAATTGAGAAACCACTTTAAAGTAACATATGTGGATGCTCCGATTATGAAAGTAAGCTCCTCATTTATCCGCAAAGCCATAAAAGAAGGTAAAAATGTGGATTACTACATGCCCAAAGATGTAGCTGCTTACATCGATGATATGAGAATTTATAAGTAAATATTTTCTTTAATCATCTACAATATCGACCACAATGGACCCGCAAAGATCAGCAGGAAAGTAAGCTATCACCATTCTAACATCTATGCTCTAAGGTCTAAACTCTCCAAAGTTTAACCGCTAAGAACGCAAAGGGCTTCACAAAGGTCACAAAGAAAATAAGCTACAACCAACCAGTCTAAACTCTAACATCTAAAGAAACCTACGCTTTAATCAATCCTAAAATCGATTCGAAAAGTAATGCACCATCAGTATTACCTAATTCGGCATCGGCAGCTCTCTCTGGGTGAGGCATCATGCCGAATACATTTTTGCCAGCATTACAAACACCAGCAATATTCTCCAATGATCCATTTGGATTGGCTTCGTCAGAGATATTTCCGCTAGCATCACAGTATCTGAATATTATCTGATCGTTCGCATTTAATTCAGCGATTGTTTCGTCAGATGCAAAGTATCTTCCTTCACCATGTGCAATAGGAATTTTTAATGCTTGGTTGGTATCAATGTGGGCATTGATAATGGAGCTGTTATTATCAGCTCTCAAATGAATATTTTTACAAATAAACTTTTGACTATTGTTGTGCAATAGCGTTCCCGGCAGCAACTTAGATTCACATAAGATTTGAAACCCATTACAGATACCCATCACATATCCGCCATTTTCAGCATGCTTTACTACCTCAGCCATAATTGGCGAATAGTTGGCAATAGCACCACTTCTTAGGTAGTCACCGTAAGAAAAACCTCCTGGGAGCACAACAAAATCAACCCCTTTAAGATCGGTATCCTTGTGCCATAGGCGTTCTACTTTTTGATTAAATAGTGATTCAAGTACATATACCATGTCTTCATCACAATTAGAGCCTGGGAAGGTAACTACGCCGAATTTCATATCGTTATTTTTTATGAATCGCAAAATTAATTGAAAAGATTGGAGCAACAAAAGGAATTACTAAAACAAACCCACTAATCGGTAATTATTATACAACACTAGTCCAATTACTAGAATAATGAGTGCGTTTCCAATCCAGTTGCGTTTCAAGTAATCGAAGTAATTTGCAGTATAGATCGAGAATGACACCAAAACAAACGCATAGGTTGAAAAGTAATCTCGACTCGTTAAAAATAAAGTCAACAGACTCAAAATAAAATATATACTAATTATACGAAGCAGATTTTTTACTCGAACGGTATTCTTGCTTAGTCCTCTTAAGAGTGAGCCAAAAGCAACCAATGCTATTATAACTAATACCCCAACCACCACATATGAAAAGCCTGAAATGGACACCTGCTCGAAATAATTATTAAATGAAACATACTTGCTTACTAGCAATTCTGTTTTATCAATCAGAAAGTAGTACGCCCCTAACCAAACAGCTACTAAGAAAGGGCCAAATAAGGAGATCACATAGTTTCTCCACTCCAACGGTCGAATAATAATAAACGTTGCCCAGATCAACAGAATCATTAAAATAGCAGGAAAATAAAATAAGGAGGCCACTGCAATAAGCAGACTTGCATTAAAGACTTCCCTCAACACATTTTTTTGATTGTAAACAGTCAACAATTGACCCAGTGCGACAATAACAAATAGATTAGAAAAAAGAACTGGGTTAGCGTATAAAAAAGATGGATGAATGCTCGAAAAAAGAATATAGAAAAAAGCCACCAAGTTGTTACGCTCTGGCAAAATTTTATGCGTGTCAATAATTCGATTCAATAAAAACCCTTCTGCGA
>CBFHZL010000131.1:0-6739 GCA_965660325.1 uncultured Acidiluteibacter sp. | reverse complement strand
TGGAATGAATTTGTATACGGTTTAGGAGATCTTTTAGAAATGACTTTCGAAATTTTGCCGCCATTGGGCAACCTTCCGAACATTTTATTCTCATTGATAATATTTGGCAGCTTAGTTTACTGGATGAAAGAATTATCAAAATACAACAAGAAAGCAAAACAAGAAGGTTCTATTGAGTAATCTTCTCTTTTAATACTTAATTAACGCCCTCAACATAACAATTGAGGGCGTTTTTATTTTACATTAAATCAAAACCAATATCCTTTCGATAATTCTTCCCTTCAAACACAACCCGTTGCACGTTATCAAAACCTAAAGCGAGTGACTCTGTCATATTTTCGCCATAAGTAGTAACTGCCATAACACGACCACCATTGGTTACCAGGACATCATCTTTAACGGTTGTACCAGCATGAAACAAAATACAGTTGGTCGTATTTTCTAATCCGGTTATCTCCTTTCCCTTTTCATATGCCTCGGGGTAGCCTTTAGAAACCATCATGATAGTGGTAGCGGAGCGGTCATCAATTTCTATTTTCTCCTTATTTAGTGTGCCATTTGTAATCGCCGCTAGGTGGCTCAGCAAATCTGATTTAATTCGAGGTAACACCACTTCCGTCTCCGGATCGCCCATCCTAACGTTATATTCAATAACAAAAGGATCTCCGTCAACTATCATCAGACCGATAAACAAAAAGCCTTTGTATTTCAACCCATCCTTTTTAATTCCTTCGATGGAAGGTCGGACAATACGCTCTTCGATTTTCTTCATCAATAAGTCATCTACAAAAGGCACAGGAGAAACAGCTCCCATACCGCCAGTATTTAACCCCAAATCTCCTTCGCCTATTCTCTTGTAATCTTTTGCTTCAGGCAGTATGTGGTAACTTTCTCCATCTGTCATTACAAATACAGACATTTCAATACCTTTTAGAAACTCTTCGATAACTACCTTGCTGCTAGCGGCACCAAATTTTTGATCTTGAAGCATCTCTTTCATTTCTTTCTTGGCGTCGGCAATATTATCAGGTATAACTACACCTTTACCTGCAGCAAGCCCATCAGCTTTTAGGACAAATGGAGGTTTTAATGTACCTAAAAAGTCATATGATGCAGCTAAGTCGTCCGCACCAAAGCTTTCGTAACGGGCCGTAGGAATTTGATGTTTGATCATAAATTCTTTAGCAAACTCTTTACTACCTTCCAGTATCGCTCCATTTTTATGTGGTCCGACTACACCTACATTCTTCAATTGCTCATGTTGCTCAAAGTAGTCTGCAATACCGTTAACCAAAGGATCTTCAGGACCAACAACCACCAAGCTTATATTCTCCTTGATAACAAATGCTCCAATTGCCTCGAAATCATTTACAGAAAGATTAACGTTGGTTCCACATGCAGCTGTGCCGGGGTTTCCAGGTGCTATAAATAAATGGTCAAGTGTTTTACTTTGTGAGATTTTCCATGCTAGAGCATGCTCTCTTCCTCCAGATCCTAATACTAGTACGCGCATTGTTTGTTTTTTTGCAAAGAAACAAAATCACCACCTTTTTACCACCGAAACAAGCGAGAAGTTATTCAATTTGAATCGGGAATAAGCCGCATTCTTAATTGAAGAATCGACACTAACTATTTTTTTCTATTTTTGTCGCTCGATTTTATGAAAGCAATACTTGTCACACTTTTATTTTTAGGCTTTTTTACAGCCAAATCTCAGGAGAACATCCTATCCATTAACCTTGATGAGATTAAGTTTAAGAAGGTAAAAGAATTTATCAATAATCAAAAAGCAAACAAAATCATCCACTTTATGGATGTGAAAGGAAGCTATAATGCTGCTGAAAATAAAACGTACAAAAGACACCGCCAAAGCTATTTGGTTTTAAAACCTATTGACGAGGTTTGGAAAAGCTATACCTCAACCAGCCCCGCTAAATCTTGGAATGGCAAAATGCTAAATTTTGGTTGTCTTATCTCTAAAAAGTCAAACCGAGTGTCTTACCAAAATGATACTTATGATGGTGCAGAAGAAGGGCAAGTGTTTTATGTCAATTTAAAGCTGTTGAAAGGCCTCTACAATTTGGCCGTAGCATTTGAAGTCACTAAACTTTCTGATGAAAAGCACACCATCGAATATAGCTATGTGAAAGGCGGAAAAACCAGCGGCAAACAATGGATGGAAATGGAAGAAACTGCTGATGGCCATACCAGAATATCACATTACACCCTATATAAAAGTTCCTCAGAGCTAAGGGATGTGTTGATTTACCCTTATGTGCATGAATTAGCAATTACAGAGTTTCACCAAAATATGCTCAATCAATAATGCGGACAATACGAATGATATGGGACTTTAGAGGAATGGAGGCTGAGCAAATTGCGAAGCATCATGTTGTTCACCTCAAAGAATTTGCCGAGAAGCACAGCTTAGCTCCCTATAAATCAGATATTATAAAAATGAGCGACCTATATACGATCGCTCATTTGGATGTAAGTGAAGAGCACTTAACTTTTGTGCGGGATAGCTTAAAGCCACACCGCGGTGAATGGATTGAACAGGCTTAAGGTCGCTTTATACTACACCCTAATGCTTTTGTTTTGTTTGGGTTAATCGTTTTTCCTGCTACTAAACTATTCATTGCATCTTTTAAGTAGTGCTTATCTGCATCACTAGCGCTTTTATAATTATCGTCAATAGCTCCAACATAAGCCAATTTCATTGACTTATCGAATAAATAAACATGAGGCGTAGTAGCTGCCCCAAAAGCATTGGCTAGTTTTGAATCGGTATCCACCACATAAGGAGCAGTAAACCCTTTTTCCTTTCCGTGCTTTTTCATGGCATCAAACGAATCGTCGCCATCGCGTTTACCTTCATTTGAGTTGACCAAGATAACTCCAATGTTATTTTTTTTGGCCTGTTGTTGAATGCTTGTATACCTATCCTCCCAAGCCATTACAAAAGGGCACGTATTACAGGTAAACATCACGAGTAATCCATTAGAAGCTTTCACATCCTGAAGACTAACCATTTCGCCGACAGTAGATTTCATTTTAATTGATTGCATTGGGGCGGTGTCTCCTATTTCTAAAGAACCAGACCCCACAAAGGCCGTTAAGCCAACATAAGCTATACTGGCTAGCAATACTAGTTGTATTGATTTCATATTGTTTTGTTTTTAGTTCGATTAAAGTTAGGCAATTATCTCACCTAGACACGAACCACAGGTGTTAAATTTTAAGAAACGAGGCCGTTCTGAATCGCAAACTTTACTAGTCCAGCGATATTGTGCACCTCTAGCTTTTTCATCAAGTTGGTTCGATGGGTATCTACCGTGCGATGTGAAATGAATAATTGATCACCAATTTCTTTATTTGAAAAACCTTCTGCGATCACTCTTAAAATCTCTATTTCGCGTGTAGTTAGTCTCGATAATATGACTGTCTCTGATGCTTTAGAAAAAGGTAAAGAAGAAGTTTTAACGATAGCCCCATGATCCATTGCAGGGAAAAACTTTTCTCCTTTGGTCATTTTTAAAATTCCTTCTACCAGCTCACGTTGATCAGCATTTTTAAGCAAATACCCATCAGCGCCTAACTCCATCAATTTATGAATCAATGATGTTTCGCTGTGCATCGTTAGGATCATCAACTTGATAGTAGGGTATTGTTTTTTGACTGTTTCTGTCAGTTGAATACCATTCATAATGGGCATGTCAATGTCAGAAAGCACTACATCGGGTTTCAGGGCATCGATTAGCACTAGTCCTTCCTTGCCATTAGAAGCAGTCCCTATAAGCTCTATGGAGTCGATATTCTTCACAATGGCAGCTAAGCCATCAAGGACCAATTGATGGTCGTCAATAATTAAGAGTCGAGTTTTCAAAATTGGATTAGGTTAAATCTGGAGATAAAGATATAAAAAAACAAGACTAACCATCACTTACTTTCGACTAAGCGTTTTGTAAAAAAACAAAAATCCCGCCCTTTTAAGGACGGGATTTTAAGAATTTATTCCATAATGTAATTACAATGGAATGTTACCATGTTTCTTTTTTGGCAACACATCCACCTTATTTTCAAGCATCTTGAACGCCTTTATAAGTTTCTCTCTTGTATCTTCAGGCTTGATAACTTCATCCACGTATCCTCTTGCCGCAGCATTGTATGGATTAGCAAACATTTCGGCGTAGGCTGCCTCTTTCTCGATGAGCTTCGCCTCACTATTATCTGCCTCAGCAATCTCTTTTCTAAAAATAATCTCTGCAGCTCCTTTTGCTCCCATCACGGCAATTTCTGCTGAAGGCCAAGCGTAATTCATATCAGCTCCAATGTGCTTCGAATTCATCACATCATAAGCTCCACCATATGCTTTTCTCGTAATCACTGTAATTCTTGGCACGGTAGCTTCGCTGAACGCATAGAGCAATTTAGCGCCATTTGTAATAATTGCATTCCATTCCTGATCTGTTCCCGGTAAAAATCCTGGAACATCTTCAAATACCAATAACGGAATGTTGAAGCAATCACAAAAACGAACAAATCTAGCAGCCTTAGTTGAACTATCGATATCCAATACTCCCGCAAGAAAAGCAGGCTGGTTCGCTACAATACCAATTGACTTTCCAGCCAATCTAGCAAACCCCACAACAATGTTCTCTGCAAAATCTTTGTGCACTTCGTGGAAAGTATTGCTGTCTATTACTCCATTAATAACATCTCTTATATCATAAGGCTGGTTTGCATTCTCAGGAATAATCGTATTCAAGACTTCTCTTTTCTCCGACCCAGCAGATTTGTAGGGCACTGAAGGTGCATCCTCTTCACAATTCTGAGGAATATACGACAACAGTTGCTTCAACCCGTTGATACATGCTATTTCATTAGCATATGTAAAGTGAGTCACTCCTGATTTTACCGAGTGAGCAGATGCCCCGCCTAACTCTTCTGAAGAAACATCTTCATGAGTAACTGTTTTTACCACATTGGGACCAGTTACGAACATGTATGATGTTTTTTCCACCATCATAATAAAGTCTGTAAGCGCAGGAGAGTAAACCGCCCCGCCAGCACAAGGCCCCATAATGGCAGAAAGCTGAGGAATAACACCACTCGCTTTTGTATTTCGGTAAAAAATATCAGCATAGCCACCTAGAGAAACTACGCCTTCTTGGATTCTTGCACCTCCGGAATCATTCAAGCCGATTACTGGAGCTCCATTTTTCATTGCTAAATCCATCACTTTGCAAATCTTTTCTGCATGTGCTTCAGCCAAAGAACCTCCTAAAACAGTAAAATCTTGGGCAAACACATAAACCAAACGGCCATGAATCGTTCCATACCCAGTTACCACACCATCTCCTAAAACTACCTGCTTATCTAGGTCGAAATTGGTACTTCTATGAGTTACTAACATTCCTATTTCCTCAAAAGAACCTTCGTCAAGCAAAAAGTGAACGCGCTCTCTAGCGGTCAATTTATTCTTAGCATGCTGAGCTTCTATTCTCTTCTCGCCACCGCCTAAGTGTGCTTCTGCGATTTTCTGTTCTAATTCGTTTATTTTTTCTTTCATCGAATGATCTTTTTACGATTACCAAAGGTAGAGAAAACCCTTTTTTTTACCGAATTTATTTCAAAACAAAGCCCGAAGTAGAAAGAACTACTCCGGGCGCTATTCGATTGCTGACCGATCAGAAATCTATCAAAGTTAATCCAACCGTAAATGGATATAGTTCAGGACCTTTATCATTCTGAAATAGTGGTGACAAATTATACGTAGCAAACATATTTAACCAACCTATTCCAACTCGAGTAGTTAAAGCCATACTAAATGGATTTAGATTAAATTCTTCTCTATATTTATCCTTTTTGTTATTTCCTCCTGGAGTCGTATACTTCATCTTGTTTTTTGATCCAATACGGTAACCAAAGACCATACCCGCAGAGATATGAAAGCCTTTTCTCGCCAGCTTTTTATCATTATATTCAAACAATATTGGTAGTGTTAAGTAAGTAGCTTTGAACTTATTTTTGGAAACAGATTCCATATTATCAGAATCCCTAAAAGAACTAAACTGACTTTTTGTAGAGTCTGTTGCAGGCTTTGTAATCAACCTATTGTCTGTTTTTAAATCATAGTTATTCCATTGAAAACCCAATCCTGTTAAAAGGCCAAACCGATCTCCGGCTATGGGAATATACTTTTCAAAAAGATTCAAATTCACAACCACCGATTTTCCGTAGTTCAAGTCTAAAAAGGCATCTTTTGGATCTAAAGATGTAGATCCACTTGGCGTCAAAAAACCATTAACGCCTAAATCAAAACCTGCCCAATGGCTATCTCTTGTTTTTCGTTTTTTTGAAGTTAATAGAGAATCTCCCAAAACAATTTCAGTACTATCAGCCCCATCAATGATTAAAATATGTTTTCCTTTTAGTGATATCTTGGTAGTATCTACCTCTGCTGCTGAAGACAACAGTGTTAAAAACAATCCAGTTAATATTAAAGCTCCTTTTTTCATGGTTATAAAGTTATGGTTTCAATTGTGGAACGAACCACCATTTAGTTTTGTTACAGTTTTAATTAATATTTTTTTGAAATACCGAAAGAACCTATTTCCAGTGCAAACTCCTGTACTTTTTTTGTTAGCCCCTTCTTAGCTGAAATTTTTACCTTTTCATTTGTTGCAGCAGTTATTTCTTCTGCGATAGCCTCAATAATTGGCCGATTTTTCAACAC
>CBFHZL010000130.1:0-6779 GCA_965660325.1 uncultured Acidiluteibacter sp. | reverse complement strand
GGAAATTCAATTCGAAGTATGGTTAATCCAAACGCATATGGAGATCCCGATACTTACGGTGGAACCTCTTGGAGAAATCCAAATTGTGGAGCACCTACGCAGGCAAATGATTATTGTGGGGTTCACTCTAATAGTGGCGTTCAAAATTATTGGTTCTATTTACTTACTGAAGGAGGATCAGGTGTAAATGATTTGTCTAATTCATTTAGCGTAAATGGATTGGGTATTGATACTGCGAGTAAAATTGCATTTAGAAACTTAACTGTTTACTTGTCTCAAAACTCAACATTTGATGATGCTCGTTTTTACTCCATAAAGTCTGCTGTTGACTTATACGGTCCTTGTTCTCCTCAAGTAGAATCAGTGACCAATGCATGGTATGCAGTGGGAGTTGGTCAGCCTTACATCCCAGGGGTAGGGGCTGATTTTGCTTCTACTGATACTTCATCTTGTATTGCACCTTTTAGAGTGAGATTTCAGAATAATAGTAATAATGGAGTTAATTACACTTGGGATTTTGGCGATGGTACATCTAGCACAGCATTAAGCCCTGCGAAATGGTACAATACGATTGGTAATTTTGATGTAACATTAATAGCAGATGGTGGAGCTTGCGGAATCGATACCTTAGTAAAGACCGGTTATATTTCAGTAGATACAGCAAACCTTTGTAATACTGTCCTTGTTAATGGAACTAACACGACACAAACATCTTGTGTTGGTAAACTATTTGATAGTGGAGGCTCTAGTAGCGATTATGAAGATAATATGAATGCTACTATTACCATAGCACCACAAGGCGCATCATCAGTTAGGCTTGACTTTTTAAGCTTCGATGTAGAAGCAGGACAAGGTAATTCGTGTAACTATGATTATATGGAAGTTTTTGATGGACCGTCTGTAAATGATCCTTCTTTGGGGGTGTTCTGTAATAACAACATACCCACTAGTATTTCATCTACACGAAGTGCCATAACTATTCGATTTATTTCAGATGTGAATACTACAGGAGCAGGCTTTGAATTAGACTGGACATGTATTCTTCCAACTTCTGCGCCCTCAACTAATTTTTACGTGAGTGCCGACACATCTTGTTCAGGATTCGTTCAGTTCTTTGATTACTCTTCAAATGGACCATCCTCTTGGAGATGGGATTTTGGAGATGGAACATCATCCACAAGTCAAAACCCTAACAAGGTATACACTTCAAACGGTGTATATAATGTAAAATTGGTTACATCAAATAGTTTTGGTGCCGACTCATTGGTTCAAAATAATTATGTGTCTATTCGTCGCCCACGAGTTACTTCATTTTTAGGAGACACAGCTTGTCCAAATAGTGCTGCTGTTTTAACAGTAAATGGATCAGGAAATATCAATTGGTATGATGCCGCTACAGGTGGAAATCTTATCGGTACAGGTAATCCATTTACTGCGCCATTAGTTACTAATACAGTAACTTATTATGCTGAAGCATTTGATCGTAGTGGAGTTGTTTCAGGAGGGGCTGCTGACAATACAATTGGTAATGGTGGTTCTTTTAATGGAGATCAACACTTGAACTTTTCAGCATTAAAGGATTTTAAACTGAAGTCAGTTGAGGTGTATGCAGCAACTGCAGGGAATAGAACTGTTCAGCTACGTAATAGTAATGGAGCTGTTCTTCAAAGTAAAGTAGTTAGTATTCCCGTAGGAACACACCGTATAACATTGGATTTTGATGTGCCAGTTGGTACTGATTATCAACTAGGAGTTGCATTGGGCTCTTCACCAGGTCTTTTTAGAAATAGCTCAGGGGCACAGTATCCATATAATAATGGTATTGTAAATATTACTTCAAGTAGTGCAGGAAGTGCTCCGTTAGATTACTACTATTTTTTCTATGACTGGGAGGTGCAAGAAGTTTGTAAGTTCTCTAGAGTCCCTGTTACTGCTACTTTTGATCCAAATTGCGTAGCAACATCGCTTTCTGAAAATTCGCAAAAAGTTGCTATATCTTTAGTGCCAAATCCTACAAAAGATGAGCTAACTATTCATCTGAACCTATCAAAGGGAACTCAGAGCTCAGTAGATATCATGAATTTGAATGGACAGGTCGTGAAGTCAATTACTTCATCTGTCCTTCCTTCAGGGCCTTCACAATTTATGATTAATGTGGAAGACCTAACTCAGGGTATCTATTTTGTTAATTTTAGAAGTGAATCAATTAATAAAGTTGAAAAACTAATTATTATGGATTAGTAATTGATAAAGCATAAGCTAAAACGCCTCACATCCGTGGGGCGTTTTTGTTTCTACGGTATTTTTTTGCCTCGCTTGGCACTTAAACAGTATATTTAACTTGTGAAAAAAGAAGAAACAGATAAATACAATTGGATGGTGTTAGCACCCATCGATGAGGTTTCATTACTAGATGATTTACCTGAGGGTAAGATCATACGGCGTTTTGTAGATGATCAATGGATATGTGTAACCAAATTCAAGCAGAAACTTTTTGCATTTAAAGATAAATGCCCTCATTCAGGAGCTAGCTTTTTAAGAGGAACTTGCGAGGAAGGAAAGGTGGTTTGTCCGCTTCATCGATACGGCTTTGATTTGAAGACGGGTAGAGGTCATGGTTTGTATTTAGAAAATTATCCAGTATTGCTCTATGAGGGGCAGTATCTTATTGGTTTTGAAAAAGGATTTTTTGGCTTTTGAAAACGGTAATCTTCATATCATCATTATTAATTGTTGCAATAGATCTTTTTGGACAAGACTCTACAAGATTCGACAATAGCCGGTTAAAGACGGTCATCATAACTGAGTCAGTTTTATATGCAGGTACAATGGGTGTACTGGCAACGCAGTGGTACAGCAAAGATGACCGACAGCACTTTCACACATTTAGTGATAATGACCAATGGCTCCAGATGGATAAAGTTGGCCACGTATTTTCTGCCTACCAAACTGGCCGTTTAGGTATTGATGTGTTGCAGTGGGCAAATGTAGAAGATAAGAAAGCAGCTATTTATGGCGGTAGTTTGGGTTTTCTATTCTTAAGTGGAGTAGAAGTGCTTGATGGGTTTTCAGCTGAATGGGGGTTCTCTTGGGGTGATTTTGGAGCAAATGCTTTTGGAGCAGGAATGGCTATTTCTCAAGAACTATTGTTCGGGAAGCAGGTAGGGCTGATTAAGTTTTCTTATCATCCTACAGATTTTAGAGAATACCGGCCAAATGTGCTCGGTGAATCAGAGCAGGCAGGAATTTTAAAAGATTACAATGGGCAAACGTATTGGTTATCTTTAAACTTAAAAGATATCACTCAGGTAGATTATCTACCAAGTTGGTTAAGCATTAGTGGCGGTTATAGCGGAACAGGACTGTTTGGTGGCTCAGAAAACCCAACTACTGATGCTAACGGTATGAGTATTCCAAATGTCAACCGTTATAGGCAATATTATATATCGTTAGATATCGATTTGGAGCGGATCCCGACTAAATCTAGATTTTTAAAAACCGCATTTAAAGCAATGAACTTTATTAAAGTACCCTTGCCTACGATAAGATTCCAAGATGGAAAATCTCCAAAGTTTTACCCTTTCTACTTTTAAGTGATTTTAAATGACTCCTTGATCTATTAGTATTTTTGTTTTCAAAACACCGGCCACCGTCAAACTATCCGTCATATCTCCATTCATTACCGCTTGGTAAAGTTGGTAAAAAGGAATTTTCTTTACCGTCAGCTCTTCATCTATATCTGGTTGTGCATCTTGAAAGGTTAGCCCCTTTGCGATGTAAATTAATCCATATTCATCGCTTACGGAATTACTGAGGTGCATGGTTTGTATCAGTTGATAGTCTTGTGCAATAATGCCCGCTTCTTCAGCTAATTCTCGCTTTGCGGAAACTATTGGGTCTATTCCATGCTTGCCACCACCTTCTATGATTTCCCAGCTGTAGGAATCCAATGGAAACCGATGCTGACCCACAATCCATGTGTTGTAATCCTCATCCAATGGAATAATTCCGATAGCGATATTTTTAAAATGAATTTCCCCATAAATGCCATCTACCTCTCCCGGATTGACTACTTCATGCTCCGTAACTTTTATCCATGGGTTTTCATATGCTTTTGATGATGTTTTTATTTTCCAAGAACCTCGCTCTTTCATACTATTCTTAAATTGAATTCAATAATTTTGAAAACTATCAGCATTAGATCAAATGGTTTTCAAAGTAGGAGATAAAGTTAGGTTATTGAATGAAGTTGGGGAAGGGGTTATTACTGAAATAATCTCATCTAATCAGATTTTGGTAGAAACTGCAGATGGAATGTCATTTCCTTACCATGAAAATGATTTATTAAAGGTAAATGATGACGATTCGGTTACTTTTAAGAAACGCGAGCCCCTTGAAGATAAACCTAGTTCAAAATCAAAAAGGAAGTTTGTAGATACGCTGCCCGTTTCGCCTAAAAAGTCCCCCGATAAAGGTGTTTATGAGATTGATTTACACATCGAGGAGTTAGTCGATGAGCCAGGTATTTTAACTCCTACAGAAATGCTAAACATTCAATTGATTCACTTTAGAGAATGTTTGAATGAGGCCATTGCTTTTAAAATATCACGATTAGTTGCTATTCACGGAGTAGGGGAAGGAGTGTTGAGAAAAGAAATTAGAACTATTATGCGTGATAACTATCCTGCTATTGAATATCAGGATGGAAATACCCGAAAGTATGGTTTTGGTGCTACAGAAATAACTATCCGCAATCTGCATAAATAGTGTAGTTTTGCAGAGCAAACCGCTCTATCGCTCTTTTAGCAATAGAAGGGAGGAAAGTCCGGGCAACACAGAGCGCCGCACCTTAGAGAATCTGAGGGCGTTTTGCAGCGATGCAAAATGACAGAAAGTGCAACAGAAAGTAAACCGCTCGTCTTTGACGCAGTAAGGGTGAAACGGTGAGGTAAGAGCTCACCAGTATTGTCAGTAATGACATTAGCTAGGTAAACCTTGCGGGTTGAAAAGTCAAATATACCGAGGCTTGAGGGCTGCTCGCCTGATCTCGGAGGGTAGACCGATTAGATAAATGATAGAGAATTGCTTCGGCAGTTACAGAACCCGGCTTATAGGTTTGTATTATTAAAAAAGCCCTTCCCGCATAGCGGAAAGGGCTTTTTTATCTTAAGTGTTCTAGTGATTATCTAATAATCAACTTTTCTACTTTTACACCGTTTTCATTTATCAATCTTACAAAGTAAAGACCAGTCTCAACGTTTAAGTTGATGTCTTTGCTTAGCGATCCATTGATGTTTAATTGATCAGAGTAAACTATTTGACCGTTGATGCTTACAACCTCTAGAGTAGAGTTAAGTGCATTTACGTTCTCAATTTCAAGTTTAAACTGGCCATCATTTGGATTCGGATAGAAAGAAATGATTGCGTCGTTATTGCTCTCATTATTGATACCTACAATTGTTAAACAAGATGTAGTGTCAATATCTGAGAATCTCATTGGGAAAATCTGATATCCACTAGTAAAAGGGTTAGAAGAGTCAAACTGACCTCCAATACCTTTCAATGAACAGATCGTATCACCTGCTACAAGCGCAGCGCCGGCAACAGATAAACTATCACTAACATCTGTGTCAGCATCAACTCGAATAGTTAATGTATCCGTACCATTAGTAGCAGTCATGTTGTATGAACCGTTTCCACTCGGGTTGATAACCACGAAATCTCTAATTTCAATTAACTGAGATTCTGTAGTTTCATCTAACGAAGTAACTAACGTATGAGCAGGAAGAGCTGAGCCTGTAGAAATTAGCATAATTGAATCAGGGAAAAGTTCAGTTAATCCATTGTATTGATCTACATAGCCTCTCACCATGATAGAATCACCTTCGTTTACTACGTAGTTACTTACATCAGTAAAATTGTAGATGTTAATACCTTCAGGGTTAGCACCTGACTGATCGATGATCGTAAAAGAAATACCATTGTTTCCATCTAAATCAACACCGGCAACAGTACCTGAAGTAAAGCAAGTAACGTTTAATGAATCTGCTACACCATTTGCATCTTCAGTGTTAATAACACCAATAGGGTAGTAAGGAATTGCAGGTGGTGCAGGTGGGTTGTCATAAATATTCACATTATCAAATGCAAAACCTTCATTAACAACTGACCCATCTGAGTTCATTAAAACTCGTATTTGTACTGTAGGTAGGCCACCTAGTCCGGTTAATGCTCTTTTCGCAGTTATCCAACCTTGACTACCGTTTGCTCCATCACCCGTCCAAGCTGCGCCTGAACCTGTATTGGCAAATACAGCAGCTGCAGTGTCATTATACCAGTTTACCGTGTCATTTAATGCTCCCACATTTGACCAAGTTAAACCTTGGTCTGTAGAAGCTTGGAGGATAGCTCCATCCCATTGGTTCTCTATATCATACCAGATATCAAACTCCAAGTATGGGTCAGATACATTAGTAAAATCAAAACAAGGACTATTTACAAATGATTCCTCACTAACATTATAATCTCCTGTTAGATTAGTAACCCAAGCTTGTGTTCCATTAGAGGCAGTATCGATGATTGAACCTGCAGGCACTCCATGCGCCCAAGATGAATTCGTACCTCCTGATATCCATCCACCATTTGATGCATCAAAACTTTCGCTGTAAGGGAATGATGTTACATTTAATGAGCTTATCACTGTTACAGATGATAGGTCATTTGTAGTATCGAAATCATTTGGCAATAATGTATATGCATCTATTACATAAGTACCTGAA
>CBFHZL010000129.1:0-6795 GCA_965660325.1 uncultured Acidiluteibacter sp. | reverse complement strand
TAAAGAAGGATGGAATGTATGGATCCGTATTATGCGAATTTTATGTAACATAGAAATGGCAAAGTATAACTTTATTGATTATGATATTGATAGTTTTCGAAAGTATATAGAGCGAACAAGTCATAGGGGAGATGTGAGAAATAGGGATGAATTAATCCTGAAGACATTAGTAACACTTGAACGCAAATCTTTTAATTTTGAAAAAGCACATAAGATGAATAAGTCATATTTAGATGAGTTGAAATCCATGAAAGAAATATATCATTGGAAAGTAGATTCACCTGAATTAATTATTTACGATCAATGGTATTTATCTAAAATGAATGGCATTGCATACCAACCTGACTTTAGTAGTTATAGAGATAATGTGCAACGAACCATTAATAAATTAAAAGAAGGAATAGTAAATGGACAATCAGATTAATCGTAAAATTCTTATAGCTGATAGTGGCTCAACTAAAACAGATTGGCGACTATTTGATGGATCAACTAATGAAATCACACAATTTAGCTGTAAAGGGTTAAATCCGTTTCATAATTCGGAAGAGCAGCTGCTAACTGAAATTTCATTCACATTTACTGAAGTATTTTTATCAGAGGTAGATGAGGTTCATTTTTATGGAGCAGGGTGCTCTTCTAGTGAGAAAAAGAGTTTGATGAAAGGGGTTTTGAAATCAATCTTCACAGAAGCTGATATACACGTCAATCATGATTTATTGGCTGCTGCGCGAGCTACATTAAATAAACAAGATGGGATAGTCTTGATATTGGGAACAGGAAGTAGTTTTGGACTTTATGACGGGGCTGAAGTTACTATGCCAATCCCTTCATTAGGTTATGTGCTCGGAGACGAGGGAAGTGGGGTTTCGATAGGAAAACGCATACTGAAAGCTTATTTTTACAATCAGCTTCCTGATAGTTTGGTAAATTCATTTCAAAGAAGGTTTATTGAAGGTCAGTCGGCTATACTAGATCAAATTTATAAAGGAGATTTGCCGAACAAATATATCGCTTCGTTTAGCCAGTTTGCTTTTCAGCATCGACAACAACCTTTTATTTCAAAGTTGATTCATGAAGTTTTTACAGAGTTATTTACTCTTATTGCTCAGGGATTGCCTGATGCTCAGGAAAAGACTATTGCCGTAGTTGGGTCTATTGGTTTTTACTATAATGATTTTATTAGGACAGTAGCTTCAGAGTTTGGTTTTACAATTGGAACAGTTCTAGAAAAACCAATTGCCGGATTAACTATCTATCATACAGAACTAGAAGAATAGAAATAGTGCAGGTCGCTTGTGAAAACTCGCTTTATTTTTCTTCCATTCACCAATTGATTTGGTGATTATAGTTTCAGTGTCCAAAGTTAAGTCTACTGCTACACAAAGCATGGTATCTTTATTTAAAACATTCGCTAATTCAGGAATAAGCTTATCATTTCGAAAAGGTGTTTCTATGAATAGCTGAGTTTGTTTTTCTTGCTTAGCCCTACTTTCCATTTGTCTTAAGCGCTTACCGCGTTCAGCCTTATCGTGCGGGAGGTAACCATGAAATGCAAATGATTGACCATTGAATCCACTTGCCATTAGTCCAAGTAAAATTGACGAAGGTCCTACGAGTGGTCGAATCGGAATTTTTCTAGCATGCGCAATTTGAACAATCTCGGAGCCCGGGTCAGCAACTCCTGGACAACCTGCATCAGAAATCAATCCGACATCAATACCATTTTCTAGTGGTTTTATGAATGTAGCAAGTTCATTCGTATCTGTATGCTTATTTAAAACAAAAAAAGTAAGGTCATCAATCGCTGTTTCAATGCCTAGCTTTAGCAAATATCTGCGTGCATTTTTCTCGCTTTCTACAATATAATGATTGATCTTTTTTATTGTTTTGAATATTTCTTCTCCGAAATATTGCTTTGGATCCCCACCCCCAAGCAGGTTAGGTATTAAAAATAGTTCTCCTTTAGGCATTAGTCTATCTTTTTTAGGAACTCACTTACTGCAGCATCTACCATATTGTACACTTGTTCGAATCCTTCATCACCTCCAAAGTAAGGGTCAGGTACTGATTGATTTTCTCCTGGATAAAGTTCATTTAATAATAAATCAACTTTATCTATGTCATTTTGATTTCTGGCAAGTTTTACCACATTTTCGTAATTGCTGTAATCCATCACAAATATCTTATCAAATGCGTCGAAATCATCTACAACAAATTGACGCGCTCTTAGTGAGGAAATATCGGTGCCTCTTGAATGCGCATGCCCCATAGATCTGCTATCAGGGTGCTCTCCTATGTGATAATTAGAAGTTCCTGCAGAGTCTACTTGTAGTTGCTTGTTTGCTTCCTCTGCTCGTTGCCTTAGTAGGCCTTCGGCAACAGGTGAACGACATATATTTCCTAAACAAACCATTAAAACTTTCATGAGCTATCTTTTTTAAACAAAAATAGGAATTAAGGCAAGCCTCAATTCCTATTGATTGAATTAAAATTAATTTATTGTATGCTAATTTTTTTCTCTAATTCATCTACGTAAGTTCTAAATCGTTTGTCAGTTTCTACCAAGTTGTTTACTGTTTTACAAGCGTGAAGAACAGTAGCGTGATCTTTTCCCCCACAGTGCATCCCTATATTAGCAAGGCTTGATTTAGTCATGCGTTTAGCGAAGAACATAGCAATTTGTCTCGCTTGTACAACTTCCCTTTTTCTCGTTTTAGACTTGAGCAATTCGATCGGTAAATCAAAGTAGTCACAAACCACCTTTTGAATGTAATCGATGGATACTTCACGAGCGGTATTTTTTACAAACTTGTCGATCATTTGCTTCGCCAGCTCTAGCGTTATCGCTTTCTTGTTAAGTGAAGATTGCGCCAATAGAGAGATTAATGCTCCTTCCAGTTCTCTAATATTAGTAGTGATACTATATGCCAAGTATTCTACTACCTCTTTTGGTAACTCTAAACCTTCGTTGTACATCTTATTTTCTAAGATAGCAATTCTAGTTTCTAGGCTTGGGCTTTGGAGGTCTGCAGACAATCCCCATTTAAAACGGGAAAGAAGACGTTGCTCCATTCCTTGCATTTCAACAGGAGCCTTGTCTGACGTTAGAATCAATTGTTTTCCTGTCTGGTGAAGGTGATTGAATATGTGGAAGAATACATCTTGCGTTTTCTCTTTTCCGGAAAAGAATTGAACATCGTCAATAATAAGGACATCAATCATTTGATAAAAATGAATGAAGTCATTTTGGTTGTTATTTCTTACCGCATCGATAAATTGGTGAGTAAACTTTTCAGATGAAACGTAAAGTACCGTTTTATTAGGATGTTGATTTTTTATTTCTATTCCAATTGAGTGTACCAGGTGAGTTTTACCTAAACCAACTCCACCATAAACTAATAGTGGGTTAAAAGCAGTCCCACCAGGATTTTTTGCAACTGCATACCCTGCCGATCTGGCTAGTCTATTGCAGTCTCCTTCTATAAAACTATCAAAAGAGTAATTCGGATTTAATTGAGAATCAATATTAATTTTCTTTAATCCGGGAATAATAAATGGGTTCTTTATTGGATTGTCTTTGTTGGCATCAAAAGGAACAGTAACAGGATTATTTTTTGTGGCCTGTCGATTCGTAGTCGGGATTTTCACCATATATGGCTTGGAGCTTGAGGCTCCATTTTCCATTACAATGCTGTATTCTAACTTTCCATCGGTCCCTAGCTCTTTTTTGATAGTTTTTCTCAAAAGCGTAATGTAATGTTCTTCCAACCATTCATAAAAGAAATTACTTGGTACTTGAATTGTTAATACACTGTTTTGAAGCTTTACAGGTTTTATAGGCTCAAACCAAGTTTTGAAACTTTGAAGACTAACATTATCTTTTATAATTTCTAAACAATTATTCCAAGCTTCCAAGTGTGTGTTTGTCATTTCTTTTAGTGCAATAATTAGCTAATCGGTGAGGTAGTTAAACCTAACTGTTTAGCTGGTTAATATCAGTGTTTAAAAGTTTTTGTTTTAATTCAATCCCAATAAATTTGGGGAGTGTAGGTTGTTTATGTAATTTATGGCCTTTACATAATGAAGTCACTCTTTGTTTAAAACCTGAGCAAATATGACATTAAAAAAGTTAAGAAAAAAACGTTTTTGCTATTGATTTTTTAAAAAATTCATTTTCAAAAATCTTTTCATTTTTCTTCAACAAAACTAGTTTAGAATGCTTATTTTATTCCAGAAAAAAGATAAGAAATTTCATCACTATGTTCAAGCATCAACATCAATTAAGAGTAAGGTATTCAGAAACAGATCAGATGGGTTTTGTGTATTATGGCAATTACGCTCAGTATTTTGAAGTTGCCCGAGTTGAAGCGTTACGATCTTTAAAGTTATCTTATAAAGAATTGGAAGAAAATGGAATTATGTTGCCTGTAAGATCATTTCATATTGACTATTTTAAACCGGCTCATTATGATGACTTATTAACTATTGAGACGTTAATAACTGAAATGCCATCTGCAAAGCTATCTTTTGAATATCGAACACTCAATGAGCAAGGAGAGGTATTGAATACAGCTAAGGTATTGTTGGTGTTTATGAACTCGAATACCAATAGGCCGATGAAGCCACCTTCTTATTTTGTCGATCGACTAAAGCCTTTCTTTAGTTGATCAAATTGTTTTACCCCTTTTAGAAAATGTTCGCTGATGACTAAGCCTTGGTAGCGGTTATTAGGTATTGCAAAAGATTCTTGTGAATGGAGCTGATAATGCTTCTTAAGTCGGTAGTAAGAAGCGTGTGCTTTCAAAATAGCGATCAGGTGTTTTGGTTTTCCTTCCAATAAAAATTTAATACCTGCAACACCATCTAAAATCATTCTTAAGAAAATGACCCTTTGTTTACTGTGTAATGGTTCATTCTTATATAAGGTAAGCAAGCTATTCCTGAAATTTAAAAATGTTTTTTTAGGATTAATGTTAGATAGCGTTCCACCTCCAAGGTGGTAAACAGTGGACTGTCCGGTGTATTTTATTTCATACCCTTTGTTTTTAGCTCTCCAACAGAGGTCAATTTCCTCCATATGCGCAAAGTAGTTTTCGTCAAAACCACCTAGCTCTTTAAATGTATCTGATTTAATAAACATACATGCACCTGTAGCCCAAAAAATATCTATTACATCATCGTACTGTCCTTGATCTTTTTCAAGCGAATTAAAAATTCTTCCTCTACAAAATGGATAGCCTAGGCGGTCTATAAAGCCACCAGCTGCTCCTGCATACTCAAAGCGGTCTTTTTCTAGGTAACTTTTAATTTTCGGTTGTGTAATTGCTACAGAAGGGTTGTCTATTAAAAGTTGCAAAGGGGCTTGTGTCCAATTGGCTGTGACTTCCACATCAGAGTTCAGTAGACAAAGATACTTAGCATCTATTTTTTTTAATGCATCGTTGTACCCTTTTGCAAATCCACCATTGGAATCATTTTCTACTACTTCTATAGTAGGGTAGTGGCTTTTAATATAGGCGACTGATTCATCTGTACTAGCATTATCGGCAAGTATTACTCTAGCATCTCCTGAGTGCTTTACCACTGAAGGGATGTATGTTTTTAGATGTTTTAAGCCGTTCCAGTTGAGGATTACAATTGCTAAGTCTTGAGACATGGAAAATATTTAGGCGATCAAATGTATACAAATTTACCTAACGAGGATTGTTGTAAAAATCGCCTGCTCTGTTTCCAAAATGATCTCTTACAGCATCATTATCGATATTATTACCTCGAGGATTTGTTCTCTCGTAGATTACTGTTTGCCACTGAGGGAAGTATACTTCGCTGGGAACATTTGAATGAAGTAGAACATAGTCAGTCATTCCGATTTCTCTGCTGTAAAAAACAAACTTTCTGTTTCCTAAGTTTCTCAGTTGGTCGTATTGCCATATTTCATAAGGATATGCACTTGCTTCATATTGAGAGGCCATTCTATTTGTTGGTTCGCCATATTGAAGATATATTCGCCCACGGTCCGTTAAGTAGCCGGGTCGAGTTTGGAAACCAAAAATTTTGTTGGCAATTCTGATTTGGTCTTTGTACCCTAACCATGCAGATTCCGGATCAGAGCTATTCTTTTCTTTCCAAAATCCTAAGAAAAACTCTTGCATCAACTTAAGTTCCTTGTTCTGAAGTTGGTTTTTTACAAAGTCTCTTTGCACCTCCGTAGAAATAGGGTAGAGGTAATTGATGTATTTGTACAAGGTATCTCTATCAGTAATGTTAGCTACGAATGACTTATCTAAATCATTAAACTCATACACAACAAAAGGGTTACTTCTTTTGAAGGCCACACTATTTTTAGCAAGTAATTCGTTGTCTTTAGAAATCGCTTTAACTGAGAGCTTGAAGTTACCACTCGGAAGTTTTGAAATGTCAAAGGTTTTCAAGAGAACATGTTTTTTTTCTGCTATCAGTTTAGATACGGCTCTTAAGTTAAATGCAACCTTGCCAGTACCTTCTTCAATTATAGCAAATTCAAAAAGAAAGGGAGTGCTATCGCCTAAACTTTTCGTTCCATATAATTCGGTGTAGAAGCTCAGTTCATTTTTATCTAAATCGTAAAAACTAGCTACATTGGGATAGATATCAAATCCTGCTTTAGAAAAATCATTCTCTTTTTTTGTTTTGATGTATTGATCGACCAATTCGATGGAGCTAAACTCAATGGGTTTTGAATTAAAATCCATAATGAGGTCAAATTTTGTCTCAAAATCGATAGTACTCGTGTGTGCATCATTGATAATCAAATCA
>CBFHZL010000128.1:0-6799 GCA_965660325.1 uncultured Acidiluteibacter sp. | reverse complement strand
TTTCGTGATCGCAAAGATTTTAAATTGCTTTCGATTACTGTTAATCCGGAGCATGATACGCCCAAGGTATTGAAAGAGTATGCTCAAGAGGTACATGCCATGGAAGACAAATGGGCTTTTCTTACCGGAGATAAGGATTCAATTTACCAACTAGCTTTTGATGGTTACTTCGTATCCGCACAGCGTGATAGTATTGCCCCAGGAGGGTTTTTACACTCAGCAAATATTATTTTAGTAGATGGAAAAGGTAGAATTAGAGGTTATTTTGATGGAACCAGTGCTTCCGAAACAAATGATTTGTTTGATGCAATTGAGATTCTTTTAGTTGAAAAATACGTTCCTAGAAAAGATAAAAAATAATGAACAAGACCTACAACCTCAAACCCCTCATTACAGCAGTTTCTATTGTTATTCCTGTAGTAGTAGCTATTTTATATTTGATGCCTAAGGAAACACTTGCTACTGATGCTTTTTCCTTTTTGCCAAAAGTAAATGCCTTCTTAAATTCAATAGCCACGATACTTTTAATCGCGGCTGCATGGGCAGTGAAGCAAAAGAAATTTGAATTACACAAGAAGTTGATGTTGAGTGCAGTAACCGTTTCTGTATTGTTTTTGGTCAGCTACGTCTTATATCACGCTACATCAGAGTCAACAGTTTTTGGAGGAGAGGGAACCATTCGCACAGTTTATTTGTTCATATTGTTAACTCATATTGTATTGGCGGTGGCTATTGTACCATTGGTATTGATTACGCTTTCTAGAGCATTGTCTCAAAAGTTTGATAAGCACAAAAAAATAGCTCGTTGGACACTTCCTCTTTGGTTGTATGTGACTATTACCGGAGTTGTAATTTACTTTATGATTGCGCCTTATTATTAAAAAAACAAGGACTCTATGAAATGTAAAATTTATTCGACCTTATTGTATACAGCAATTTTAGTTGCATTTATACTAATCGCGGACGCTTCTTTTGCTCAATGTAGCATGTGTAAAGCAGTTTTGGAGAGTAACCTAGAGTCCGGAGAAAGTTCACTGGGAAAAGGAATCAATGATGGGATTGCGTATCTAATTGTTTTCCCATATTTACTAATCGGTACCATAGGATACTTTATGTACCGTCATTACAAGAAAAACAACCAAGCAGCAGCTTAACATTCATATAGTAAAGTTACTTATCAAGAAAGGTGGAGGGACAGGCCCTATGAAACCTTAGCAACCATTCCAATTGGGAAAAGGTGCTAATTCCTTTTTATTATAAAAGAGATGAGTCAAAAGATAGAATTGCAAAAGCCCTTTTGACTTACTAAGTTAATTGGGCTTTTGCTTTTTAGTTTATGAAAATATCAGATCTATTAAAAGAGCGTATTTTAGTTTTAGACGGTGCAATGGGTACCATGATTCAACGCTATACGCTCAACGAAGAAGATTTCAGAGGAGAGGTATTTAAAGACCATCATAAGCCGTTAAGAGGAAATAATGATTTATTATCCATCACTCGACCGGACATTATAAAAGAAATTCATGCTGCTTATTTCGCATCAGGAGCCGATATTGTAGAAACCAATACATTTTCCGGAAACAGCATTGCTCAGGATGATTATGAGATGGCAGAACATGTTTATCAAATCAATTATCAATCGGCAAAAATTGCCAAAGAAGTCGCTAATCAGTTTTCTGAAAAGGAACCAGACAAGCCGCGGTTTGTAGCCGGGTCGATGGGACCAACGACCAAATTGGCTTCCATGTCACCTGATGTGAATAATCCTGGTTTTCGTGCGATTACATTTGATCAGTTGGTTGTTGCATTTAAAGAGCAGGCAGAAGGATTAATTGATGGAGGTGCAGACTTATTATTGATCGAAACCATTACCGATACGCTAAATGCCAAAGCAGCTTTATTTGCGATAGATACCGTTTACCAAGAAAAGAATGTTTCGCTTCCGATTATGATTTCGGGAACCATTACAGATGCAAGTGGTCGAACATTATCAGGACAAACGGCCGAAGCTTTTTTAATTTCGATTTCGCATATGCCGATATTGTCTGTTGGGTTTAACTGTGCTTTAGGAGCGAAAGATATGCGACCCTATTTGGTTAACGTAGGCAAAAAAACTGCTGCTTTTGTTAGTGCTCACCCGAATGCAGGCTTACCGAATGCATTTGGCGAATACGACGAATCACCTGAACAAATGGGTGGTTTTATTGAAGATTTTATAAAGAATGGGCTTGTAAATATTATTGGCGGTTGCTGCGGAACTACTCCTGAACACATTAAAAAGATCGCTGATTTAGCCGCTAAATATCCGCCAAGGAAACCAGAGAAACAGCCCGATATGCCGCAATTTAGTGGGTTGGAGCCGATGGAAATTACGGTCAATACGAACTTTGTCAATATTGGAGAGCGAACCAACGTAACCGGTTCGCGAAAATTTGCTCGATTAATCAAAGAAAAACGCTATGAAGATGCACTAGCTGTAGCGCTAGATCAAGTGGAAGGAGGTGCCCAAATCATTGATGTGAATATGGATGAAGGGATGCTTGACTCAGAAGAAGAGATGACAGCCTTTCTAAATATGATCGCTTCAGATCCTGAGATTTCTCGCGTACCCATTATGATTGATTCTTCTAAATGGTCGGTAATTGAAGCCGGACTGAAATGTACACAAGGAAAATCCATTGTGAATTCCATCAGTTTAAAAGAGGGAGAAGAGCAGTTTATCCACCAGGCAAAATTGGTTCGTAAATATGGGGCTGCGGTTATTGTGATGGCGTTTGATGAGGAAGGTCAAGCAGATAGTTTTGACCGAAGAATAGCCATTTGTAAAAGAGCCTACGATATCCTAACTGAAAAGGTAGGATTTCCGCCACAGGATATTATTTTCGACCCCAATATCCTTACGATAGGAACAGGGATAGAAGAGCATAACAATTATGCAGTTGATTTCTTTAATGCTACTAAGTGGATCAAAGAAAACCTGCCTGGTGCTTTAGTTAGCGGAGGGGTGAGTAATGTTTCTTTTTCATTTAGAGGGAACAATGTCGTTCGTGAAGCCATGAATTCGGCATTTTTATACCATGGAATCAAGCATGGGTTAGATATGGGAATCGTGAATGCCGGAATGATTGAAGTGTATGAAGATATTCCTAAGGATTTATTAGAAAGAATTGAAGCCGTACTCCTCAATAAAAGTCCAGAAGCCACAGATGACTTACTCACATTTGCAGAATCTGTGAAAGGAGATGGCAAAGTAGTGGTTAGAGATATGGCTTGGAGAGATGCGCCGGTAAAAGAGCGATTGACGCATGCTTTAGTAAAAGGAATTGTGGAGTTTATCGACGAAGATAGTGAAGAAGCAAGGTTGCTTTATGACCAACCTCTAGAAGTGATTGAAGGACCACTAATGGACGGTATGAATGTGGTAGGCGACTTATTCGGATCTGGTAAAATGTTTTTGCCACAAGTGGTGAAAAGTGCCCGAGTAATGAAAAAGTCGGTGGCTTATTTATTGCCATTTATTGAAGAAGCCAAGAAAAGAGGCGGAAGCGAGAAGAAAAATGCTGGCAAAATATTAATGGCCACCGTAAAAGGAGACGTACATGACATTGGTAAGAACATCGTTGGTGTAGTATTGGCGTGTAATAATTTTGAAGTAATTGATTTAGGGGTAATGGTGCCGCCTGAAAAGATTTTAGAAGAAGCACGAAAGCATCAAGTAGATATGATTGGTCTTTCAGGGTTGATTACGCCTTCATTGGATGAAATGGTGTATTTAGCAAGTGAAATGCAACGAGAAAGTTTTACTATTCCATTGTTAATTGGTGGAGCAACCACTTCTAAAGCGCACACCGCTGTTAAGATTGCACAGAAATACAATCACCCTGTGGTGCATGTGCTGGATGCTTCTAGAAGTGTGCCGGTGGCGAGTACGTTATTGAGTGATAATAAGGAAGCAAGAGATGTATTTGTAGCGAACCTTGATGTAGAATATGAGCAGGTAAGAGATGCGCATAATAATAGAGCGGGGCACAAAGAATATATTTCTTTTGAAGATGCAGTAGCCAATAAATTTAAGATCGATTGGGGGAAAGAAGAAATTAAGACACCGAAGAAACTAGGTGTGCATGTTTTTGATGATTATTCGATAGAGGAACTATCCAACTACATTGATTGGACACCATTTTTTAGCACTTGGGAATTGAAAGGAAAATATCCGGCTATTTTTGAGAATGAATACGTAGGCGAAGAAGCGAAAAAAGTATTCGCTGATGCTCAGAAAATGTTGAAACAGATCATTGATGAAAAATGGTTGACTGCGAAAGGTGTATATGGAATATGGCCGGCAAATACGGTTGGTGAAGACATAGAAGTATATGATCCTGAAAGTGGAAAATTGATTAAACTACTTCATTCATTGCGTCAGCAG
Source organism: uncultured Acidiluteibacter sp. (assembly GCA_965660325.1). Lineage (GTDB taxonomy): Bacteria > Bacteroidota > Bacteroidia > Flavobacteriales_E > Vicingaceae > Acidiluteibacter. Next base: position 2,373 of record CBFHZL010000128.1, on the reverse strand, counting down.
AATAAAAAGGCTGCTAACATTGCCAATTTAAGTTTAGCTGATTTTATAGCACCAAAGGAATCAGGAAAGCAAGATTATATTGGCGGATTTGCCGTAACTACAGGATTAGGGATAGAGCCGTATGTAAAGAGGTTTGAAGCAGATCATGATGATTACAGCAGCATTATGCTAAAAGCATTGGCCGACCGATTAGCAGAAGCATTTGCAGAATTATTACACAAAAGAGTCCGAAGAGAATTTTGGGGATATGCGGAAGCTGAAGATTTAGATAATGAGGAGTTGATTAAAGAAAAATATCAAGGAATACGCCCTGCAGCAGGTTATCCTGCTTGCCCGGATCACACAGAAAAACCATTGATTTTTGAACTATTAAATGCCCAAGAAAACACAGGTATCGAACTGACCGAATCATTTGCCATGTATCCGACTGCTGCAGTGAGTGGGTTGTACTTTGCAAGCCCGCATGCGAAGTATTTCGGATTAGGTAAGATAGGTAAAGACCAAGTTCAAGATTATGCAAAAAGAAAAGCCACCACGAATGAGTACATCGAAAAGTGGCTATCTCCTAGTTTAAATTATTGATTTGAAGTAGCTTTTCAAAGTACTAAACTTTGGAAAGCTACTTAATTATTAACCAATTTCTTACTGACAAAACTCCCATCTTCTAGCATCAATCGTAAAAAGTAAATCCCTTTTTTATAATTCGATAGGTTAACTATTAGAGATTCATTGCTGTTAGCAATCACGCTAGGTTGACTGATGACTTCTTTTCCTAATAAATCGATTACGCTAAATGCCATTACTTGCTCATCACTTGAAATAGTAAAAAAGCCATTTGATGGATTTGGAAATACTGCAATAGTAGCCTTCTCTGCTAAACTAGGGTTCTCCCTCACACTCGTAACCACATCAGTAATGCGCACAATGGGCTGCACCGATTTACCATTCCATTTTCTAAAATCACCACCTACGTAATAGTCACCAAATTTTGATTTATAGATAAAGCTGACAGCAGGGAACCCCATTCCTTGCCAATCTGAACTATCTGGACCTGAATTGACAAAGTAATGAGGTTCTACTTTTCCTGTTGAGTCAATTTTAGCGATACCTTTCTTTGCATACCCTTGATAACTATTAAAAACACCACCCACTAAGTAACCTCTGTCTTCGGTTACAGCTAAATCACTGACTCCATAAACAAGATTGCTATTTCCTGTTGGTCCCGAAAAATTCATAAAGGAGGGATCTAAATCCCCATTAGCCCTAAACTTTGCTATGGTCACTAGGTCAGGATGTCCATTGACATAAAAAGCCCCTACAAGAAAAAAGCTGCCATCTGCCTTGACCAAATTTGGACGTGCTAAACTGCCGAAAGCAATAGGTTGCAGAGGAGAAGAGAAGGTAGTATCTAGCGTGCCATCTAAAAAGATGCGACAAAGACCATTTACCCGAACGCCATTATAATGGGTAAACCTGCCCGGGTAGCCATAAATTAAAATCCGATTACTATCATACCGTGCAAAACCAACAGGCGGAAAATTAGCATCACCAGAAAAGGTACTGTCCCACAACCCTTCTGGGGTGAGTTTTAGAATGTGCCTCCGTGTAAGCGTATCTCCATTATAAATAGTGGGGCAAGGTAAGCCAGAATTAACACCACCGTTACCGAATAAGGAGGAGCCGTCGGAGTAGAAGTAGGGGGAGCCTTGAGAACATTTAACAGTGTTTCTATAATTCCTAAACCAAACATTATTGTAGTTATTCCCAAAAGTATCTACAAGTCCAAAAAAATTATTTCCATTTAGTAAAATAGAATCACCCAATGGTCTTACAATGCCACGACCACCAAAAGTGCCTGTGAATGATGGATTTCTATATCCATTTAAAGTTGTAGATATAAAATTCTCATGAAAAGTTCCTTGAGGAGGAAGCTGAAGTGTAAATTCACCTGTAATATAAAGCTTACCACTTTTACTTTCATGCATATCAGAGATTAAGGCCCCCCTCTGCTTAGTTATATCAAAGAACGGCTGAAAAGTAGTATCTAACACAAAGGATTGGGCAAAAATGCCCAATCCTTGTGAAAGTAAAAACCCTATAACTAAGAACTTTTTCATATCTATTGTTTAATAATCATTTCTTGTGCTACTTGAGCTCCGTCCTTAATTAATAATATCAAATAAGAACCTTTTGCTAGCTGATTTAAATTTATCGAATGTTCTTGGTAGCTCATGCGTTCACTCACTAATAGCTTACCAGTTATTTCTCTTAGCTGTACTTCATAAACAGCATCATTTATAAAGGTCGCTAATTTTAACGTAATGCTCTCTTTGGTAGGGTTAGGGAATACGTCTAAACTTACTTTTTCTGCCA
>CBFHZL010000127.1:0-6801 GCA_965660325.1 uncultured Acidiluteibacter sp. | reverse complement strand
GCATTTTTGCAAACCATAGAGGATGAATATGTAGGTGAGGTAAGAACCAATGAAGCCGGAAATTTTCGATTTGAGTACGATTACCAAAAAAGCTTTGATGGATATAAATTTTATAATGGTAATGATGTATTTTTTCGAACAGGTCACGAAGACCAATTAAAATTTACTGCTTATAGCAGTGCAACTGTTAAACACAAAATAAAGTTGTTAGTAAGTCGACCTTTTACCGATCAAGATACCTTATTTTTAGGAGCTTTAGGAAATGGCACAGTCCTCGAATTAACTGGGCCGTTTACTAATAATCAAACAATACTTACTTCTATAAGACCAAACATAGGTTTTAATGCAAGATCAGGAAGTATGTATAAAAGCAATGGTACAGGTGAGGGAGTCTTTTGGTGGGGATTAGGAGATGTAGAGTTTCAAAATGTGTGGTATAATCCTGTTTACCAAATTCCTCCAAACCAGATAAATGGTATTCCCCAAAATGCATGCGGCCAAGGTGGTGATGTAATTATAGATTTAAGGAATAAGTAAACATTTCTAAAAGTCCCCTTCCAGAAATTTAACCTTTCTTTAATTATTCATATGAACATATTTTCATATTTTTGTATTTCAAATTATGATGTTCGAAAAAATAGAAATAACAGCGAATAAGATGGAGCGAATTGCAGAGATTCTCAAGGCAATTGCGCACCCTGTTCGTTTACAAATCCTAAGTATTATGCAACAACACGAATCCTTGAGTGTTGCAGAACTAATGGTACATACAGGTATAGAACAATCCTTGCTTTCACACCATTTAATCAAGATGAAAGACAAAGGAGTACTCACCTCTACTAGAAATGGAAGAAACATCAATTACAGCCTAGTAGACAAAAGCATCCTTAGCTTGTTTACTTGCATGGAGAATTGCAATTTTATTTAAAGAAATGATCAAAAAAGGAACTAAAATCTACAGCGTTATTAATCGTAAATGCCCGCATTGCCACGAGGGGGAATTTTATGAGGATAAAAATCCTTACAACCTTTCTACCATGTCGCCAGTGCTGAAAAGATGCCCAACTTGTAACAGGAGTTTGCACATGGAAACAGGGTTTTATTTCGGTGCCATGTATGTAGCCTACTCCATCGGAGTTGCCATTATGGTTACCGTTTGGGTTGCTACTTTAGTGCTCGGACTAGATTTAGATTATTGGACCATCGTTTATATTATTACTGGCATTTTAGTGGTCTTCTCCCCATTGATTTATGCCATTTCCAAAATTATTTGGGCCAACTTATTTTTTAGTTATAAAGGAGTTGAAAAAACAGCGGCAGAATTAGCCGAATAAAACACTTAATTATGAAAACACTCATTGCATTTTTCGCGCTAAGCTTAGGCTTAATATCTTGTTCTACAGGACAACCAAAAGACAGCCAAACGGAACAAACTAACGTTATATTTGAAAAAATAGATGAACAAACCTTTAGTGAAGACATTACTACCAAAACAGACATTCAACTAGTAGATGTAAGAACTCCGGGTGAGTTTAAGCAAGGGCATATAGCAGGAGCATTGAATTACAACATTGGCGGAGCCGAGTTTGATCAGCAGCTAGCCTCGTTAGATCTTAGTAAACCAGTTTATGTGTATTGCGCAGTGGGCGGCCGATCAGGGCGAGCAGCAAATTATTTAAAATCTAAAGGGTTTACGGCTATTTATGATTTGAAAGGTGGAATGGGTGCATGGTCTAAGGCCGGATTACCAATAGAAAAGTAAAACGATGGAAAAGTACTTCGACATATTTCTAACAGGTTTTACTGATTATTGGAATTACATCATTCACGACATTTCCAATCCATCATGGAATAGTTATTTCTACCTATTGATTGGCGTTTCAGTACTTTTCTATGCCTTGGAGATCATTTTCCCTTGGCGAAAAGGTCAAAAATTGATTCGAAAGGATTTCTGGTTGGACTTCTTCTACATGTTCTTTAACTTTTTCATCTTTTCATTAATTATTTACAATTCCGTTTCTAACGTATTTGTAACGTTATTCAACGATTTTCTTGCATTGTTTGGCATCACCAATATAGTGGCCATTAAAATTGATCAGTTAGCCGTTTGGGTGCAGTTGATTATTCTATTTCTAGCTAGGGATTTTATTCAGTGGAATGTGCACCGCTTATTGCACTCGGTTCCATTTTTATGGCAGTTTCACAAAGTGCATCACAGTGTTAAGGAAATGGGCTTTGCTGCCCACCTTCGTTTTCATTGGATGGAAACCATTGTTTACAAATTCATTCAATATGTACCACTAGCCATGCTAGGTTTTGGTTTGGTTGAATTCTTTATTGTGGATGCTTTTGCTATAGCTGTCGGTCATTTTAATCACAGTAATTTTAAAATCAATTTGGGTCCGTTCAAATACCTATTTAATAACCCTCAAATGCACATTTGGCATCATGCGAAAGAATTGCCAAAAGACAGAAGCACGGGTGTCAATTTTGGTATTACATTGAGCATATGGGACTATTTGTTTAAAACCGCATACATCCCACACGATGGCAGAGATATTGAGTTGGGATTTGACGATGAACATGAATTCCCTCAAAATTTTGTTAACCAAGAACTTTACCCTTTTATAAAAAATGAGCGAGCAAGAAAGTAACGTCCCAACCGATTATAGCAGCTGGTTTATCATCATTATGTGTTTAGCAGTTGGCCTAGCTCCTTTTCAGCCAGAGCCGCACTTATTTGGTAAAATAAAGTGGATCATGGGCGGATCTAAAGGCATGGAGCTTTTGGATTGGTGGGATACCATTATGCATGGTGTACCAATGATTGCTTTTGTGGTGTTATTGACTAGAAAATTGATAAAAAAGTAAGATGAAAATCATTAAAATAGTACTCTCATTCTTAGCACTCATCTTAATGCAACAAACGACTACTGCTCAAAAAGTATTCGCTACTGATTATGCTTCTCAAGCTGATGTAAAGGTTTTTGTAGTCGATTATGAATCACAAGCTGATCTTTGTGTGTACCGAGTAGATTATCCTTCGCAAGCAAAAGACAATAAAGGTGCGTGGTTTTTTGTAGAATACCCATCGCAAGCCGACAAGAAAATATTTTTCGTTGATTATGCCTCCCAGGCTGACTTATTAATTTACTTCGTCGACTATCCATCACAAGCCAAATGGCGAAAGAATGTGAAGAAACAGTTGATGTATTAATTGACCTACCCAGCCCACCCTTCTCGATCCAAGCTACGGTATTGTATCGCTTCTGCTAAATGATTGGTTTCAATGTTCTCGCTTCCATCTAAATCAGCAATCGTTCTCGACACTTTTAGAATACGATCATACGCTCGAGCCGACAAGCCCAATCGATCCATGGCTGTTTTTAATAAGTCTTGACCTTCTTTACCTATTCGGCAGATTTCTCGAAGTTGCTTAGATCCCATCTGTGCATTGCAGTACATGCTTTCATTCTCTGCATAGCGTTCATTCTGAATTTCGCGTGCTGTAATAACGCGCTGTCGTATTTCATGACTTTTTTCAGACAATTGCGCCTCAGCAAGTTTGCTAAAGGGCACAGGAGTAACTTCCACATGCAAATCAATTCGATCCAATAAAGGACCAGAGATTTTATTTAAGTATTTATGCACGATTCCTGGGCCGCACATGCACTCCTTTTCAGGATGATTATAATAGCCACACGGGCACGGATTCATGGAAGCAATCAACATAAATGCTGCGGGGTAATCAACTGTCATACGAGCTCTAGAAATGGTCACACGGCGCTCCTCCATGGGCTGCCGCATTACTTCTAGCACCGTTCGCTTAAATTCTGGTAATTCATCTAAAAACAACACCCCATTATGCGCCAATGATATTTCTCCAGGTTGTGGAAAACCTCCGCCGCCAACAAGGGCTACATCAGAAATAGTATGGTGTGGACTTCTAAACGGTCGCATGGTAATCAAACTTGAGCCGTGCTCCATTTTACCCGCTACCGAATGAATTTTAGTGGTTTCTAGTGCTTCATTAAGTGACAATGGTGGCAGAATCGTAGGTAGCCGCTTAGCCAACATGGTTTTCCCTGCTCCGGGAGGACCAATCAAAATAACATTATGACCTCCGGCTGCGGCAATTTCCAATGCTCGTTTGATATTTTCTTGTCCTTTTACATCTTGAAAATCAAATTCAACGGAAGTTAGGTTTTTGTAAAATTCATTTTTAATATCGAGTACAATCTGCTCCAAATCACCCACTCCATTAAAAAAGTCAATAACTTCTTTAATATTTTCAGCACCATACACTTCCAAGCCTTCTACAATGGCGGCTTCCCTTGCATTTTGCTTGGGCAGAATAATTCCTTTAAACCCTTCTTTTTTGGCTTGAATGGCAATCGGTAAAGCCCCTTTCATGGATTGTAGTCCGCCATCTAGCGAAAGCTCCCCCATGATAACAAAACGATGAACCTCCTCTGCTTTCATTTGCTCCGACGCAGCCAATATGCCCATCGCTATGGTCATATCGTATGCCGAACCTTCTTTTCGAATATCGGCGGGAGCCATATTGATTACTACTTTTTTGCCTGGTATTTTATACCCATGACAACGCAATGCAGAATCGATTCGTTGTTGACTCTCTTTTACAGCACTATCAGGCAGTCCAACTAATAAAAAATTAATTCCTTGGTCAACATTTACCTCAACTGTTATGGTGATGGCATCTACTCCTTGAACAGCACTGCCATAAGTTTTTACTAACATATTTGGTCCTTAGGTTTGAATTACCAAGATAACAATTTATTACCTTTAGAGAATAATTTAAGCACATGAAAAAACAACTGTTCACTTTTATAATTATTTGTTTATCGGCTCATTTACATGCTCAAAAGGTCGACTTTTTACCCGCCTCAAGGTTTGCGCCTTCTCCAGTAGCAGGGGAAGACTATTTAAAAGAGCACATAAAATTAGCGCTTAATTACCCAGCAGATCTGCTAACTGAAAAAGAATCAGGAGAAGTATTTATTCGATTTTTGGTGGATAATGAAGGTGTGGTTCAACAAGCGACCATTAGCTCTTCCACCAATGAAAAGTTCAATACTGAAGCCACGCATTACTTCAATAGCATTGTATGGAAAAAGGACTACACCCGCCGTGTAAATCCTGAGGTGTTGGATGGGATTCGCATAAAATTTGATGCGAAATACTTTAGCAAAGTTGCCAAAAAACGAGGCTACCTATCCACGCAAGAATTGGTAGAAACTCCCATAAACGAAAATGCTCAGATCTATCAATCTGAACAACTAGATGAACAACCGACCTTAACATCAGCAGAAAGTATGAATGCATTTGCAGCAAAAAACTTAAACTATCCGCAAGAAGCCATCACAAGAAAAGTAGGCGGAGTAGTCAAATATCGATTCGTAATAGAGCCATTTGGGTTGGCAACTAATTTTGAACTACTGAAAGCTGTAGCAGGTGGATGCAACGAAGAAACAATGCGGTTACTCAAAGAGATGGTGTGGAAACCAGGAATAAAGGATGGCAAAGCCGTTCGCACAATGATGGAGTTCAGTCTATTGTTTAATGCCTCAGGAGGTGGTGGTTATCAAATGTATGACGGAAACTCCAATTCGAGCAATTAAACCAACTGCTCTATCGTATGGATTAAACTGTGTATTACTTTAATGTGAATCTCTTGCGCACGATCGGCATAATCAGTGTAAGGTGCACGAATTTCAATGTCCCCTAAATCAGCCATTACGCCTCCAGTCTTTCCCGTTAAACAAATAACGTGCATCCCTTTCCCCTTGGCAGCCTCGATCGCACGAACTACATTTTTAGAAGTTCCGCTTGTGCTTATGGCTAATAAGACATCACCTTCGTTTCCTAGACCTTCAATATATCGGGAGAAGATGTATTCGTAACCGTAATCATTACCAACACAACTGATGTGAGATGGATCTGAAATAGAAACGGCTGCCAATGCCGGTCGATCATTTCTAAAGCGTCCGCTCAACTCTTCTGCAAAATGCATGGCATCGCACATGCTACCGCCATTACCACAAGAAATAACCTTACCTCCATGAGATAAAGCTACCGCAATCATTTCTGCAGCAGATGCTATTTTATGTAAATTATTTTCATCCGCTATAAACGCATCCAATACGTCTTGTGCTTGCTTAAAATTTTCTGCGATTGTCGATAAGCTCATAGGTGATAGAATCAGATTTACAACAAAGATAGAATAAGCTACATTTCTACTGAATATTTCGGAAAAGTATTTTTAATTTTAGCCATTCACTAATTGAAATCAAAAGATGAAAACGATACTGATCGCCTTTATATCATTAATTACGATAACTGGAATTAACGCACAAGAAAGTGGTAATTGCTACCAAGACTATGCAAAGATTTTTGAAACCAGAGGTGCAGAAGAAGTCGCTGATGGAACATATGATAATGTAGTCATTACGATTAGAAAAGGAACTTTTGCCGATTGCTTTATTGGAAAAGTAACCGTTGAGGGTGGGAAAATAGACGGAAACAATATCCAAATTCAATTGGTAGACAAAACATTCGAGCAATTGGACAAGAAGTCGAAGTACGATAAGTTCCTCAACATTACCAACGGAATTTCTAAAACCATGGTAACCGTTGAAGATGAATTAATCAACGTGATGTTTGTGAAGAGTATTAAGCCAAAGAAAAAAGCTTACAACAGAGCTCCTATGCCATCCATGCTCGATTAAGTTGGACTTTATTTCCACGTATTGGTCGTTTATTCTAGCATCTGTTGCACTT
>CBFHZL010000126.1:4614-6871 GCA_965660325.1 uncultured Acidiluteibacter sp. | reverse complement strand
ATAAATGTGTTTTGCTGCCTCTGCTAAATCGCCTTTTTCAGATAATACCAATTGTTTTAAACTATTATTAGAGCTGATTTTATGCTGAAAAGAGATGATGCCAATACGTTGATTTTTATGCAAGCTTATTTGCCCTTCAACATCTTTTGTTACCATAGTTTTGGTAATAGGAGAGTAGTGCTTCTTTGTCATCCCAGGTGCCATAGAAACGTCTTCGATATGATTCTTAACATGTACCTTACCCACTACTGCTTCTAATTCTTCAATACTAATGGCTCCCAAACGGTATACAATGATTTCTTCATTTTCAAAACCAACAATTGTGGATTCGATGCCACTTTTACAATGGCCTCCATCTAAAATTAGCGGTAGTTTTTCTCCAAAATAATTGGCTACATGCTTTGCGGAGGTTGGACTAATGCGTTCATATGGGTTAGCGCTTGGCGCCGCTATTGGCCCTGCTATTTTTAGTAATTCTAGAAATATTGGATGATCAGGTATGCGAAGAGCTACTGTCGGTTTACCTGCTGTGATATGATCAGAAACAGTAGCATTTTTTGGTAAAAGTAAGGTCAATGATCCAGGCCAAAAAGCATCAGCAAGTTTCTTTGCATTTTCCGGAAAGCTTGTGACCAAATCGTTAAGTTGCTCAAAGGCTGATAGGTGAACAATTAGCGGATTCGTCCTAGGCCGTTCTTTTAAAGCGAAGATCTGGTCAATGGCCACTGGATTGTAGATGGAAGCTCCTAAACCGTAAACTGTTTCGGTAGGAACACCAACAACCTGACCCGCCATAATAAGCTTGGCAGCTTTCTGCACGTTTGTACTAATTTGATTTTCTGCCATTACAATTATCCTCTATTTTCCCTGATATCATTTGCAGTGCCAATAGGTTTTATAAAATATTGTACTTAATCAGTACATAAAAGAAGTGGGAGCAATCTTCCGATTACTCCCATTTTCTTATTATCTAAAGGCGTTATGCTAATTTCTATTATTGACCTTGGCCTAAAGAGAATGAAGCCTTACCATCAAATGCATAAAGGTTTTCCGTCTTTACGATGTCTATACCTTCATCTAATGCATTGCCCTGTAATATGATCAAATCTTCTTTCTTTACTTCATTTTGCTCTGGGTCTTGGAATCTGCATCTCCAATGATCTGTACAAAAAGTTTCTTTAAATCCATTTGGCCAAACTTTGATACCTCTATTGGTGATCATTTTAAGTGGCATTCCATCAGGGTTTATTTTATTCAATTTCTCTGCTAACTCATTTGGGTCAGTTCCATTCCAGTGAACAAAAGCATCAACACCAAGTAACGTTTTCGCTTTTTGTGGTTTTTTTACGTAAGAAGGCAACTTCAATGCAGCTCCATTTTTAAAATCTACTGCTTTAAGTGTATCAGGTGAATTTCCTAAATTGTTTATGACAGCCTCTGAAAACTCTTTAGTTCCAACTTTCTTCTTACTGATTGCAGGATTGTAGATATCTGCAGTATGAATTCCTTCTTCGATGGTTTTTAATAGCGCATTTTTTACTTTTTGAGCTACATCAGACTGTCCAATATGGTTAAGCATTAATACTGCACCTTCGATTAAGCCAGTTGGGTTTGCAATTCCTTGCCCTGCAATCATTGGAGCAGATCCATGAATGGCTTCGAACATCGCACATTCTTCGCCAATGTTAGAAGATCCTGCTAAACCAACAGAACCTGTAATTTGTGCCGCGATATCGGAAATAACATCTCCATATAAATTCAAGGTAACAATTACATCAAAATCCTCAGGAGTGTCAGCTAATTTTGCAGAACCTATGTCAATGATCCAGTGCTCGTTTTCAATTTCACTGTATTCTTTAGCAATCTCGTTGAATACCTCACGGAACAAGCCATCTGTTTGCTTCATGATGTTATCCTTAGTCATACAAGTTACTTTCTTGCGGCCATACTGCTTAGCATACTCAAATGCATAGCGAACGATTTTCTCACAACCCGGTCGGCTAATCAATTTCAAACATTGAACCACTTCGTCAGTTTGTTGGTGCTCAATTCCTGCGTATAAATCTTCTTCATTTTCTCTTACAATTACTACATCCATTTTCGGGTGCTTAGTAGAAATAAATGGATGAAAACTTACACAAGGTCTAACATTTGCGTACAACCCTAGGAATTTACGAGTAGTTACATTCAAACTCTTATACCCACCACCTTGTGGAGTAGTAATAGGTGCTTTTAAAAACACTTTGTTGTTTCTAAT
>CBFHZL010000126.1:0-4435 GCA_965660325.1 uncultured Acidiluteibacter sp. | reverse complement strand
GTGTGTTTTTTATGATTGTTTATCACTGCAAATATTCAATTAATTATCCATATGTTTTTATTTATATTTGTAATATAAACTATAAGTAATATTTATGAATTACACATTGCATCAGTTGCAAGTTTTCCTAAAAGTAACTCAATTTAAAAGTATTACAAAGGCAGCCGCAGAGTTACACCTAACACAGCCTGCAGTTTCTATTCAATTAAAAAATCTACAAGATCAGTTTGATATTCCTCTTACTGAAGTAGTTGGGAGAAAATTGTTTGTCACTGATTTTGGTGAAGAAATTGCTGCTGCAGCAGAAAATATTTTAAACGAAGTAAACGCCATTAACTACAAAACGATGGCACACAAAGGCCAACTGTCAGGTAGGCTAAAGATTAGTATCGTTTCTACGGGTAAGTATATAATGCCCTTCTTTTTAACGCAGTTTTTAAGAGAAAACGAAGGGGTAGAATTAATCTTGGATGTAACAAACCGCGCTAAGGTAATTGCTAGCATGGAAGCAAATGCAGTTGATTTTTCGTTGGTGTCTGTTTTACCAGATCATTTAAAAGTCGACTCTATTCCATTGATGGAAAATAGGTTATACTTAGTTGGTAATACCGAGCGTAAATTCAATAAACGTCCTTACGATTATAATATATTGAATGAACTACCTTTAATTTACCGTGAAAAAGGTTCAGGTACGCGGAATGTAATGGAACGATTTATTAAAAAGAATAATTTACCAGTGAGAAAAACGATGGAACTAACTTCTAACGAAGCTGTTAAGCAAGCTGTAATTGCAGGTTTGGGTTACTCTATTGTCCCTTTAATAGGTATCAAGGATGAGTTGACCAATGGCTCTCTTCAGATTATTCCGGTAAAGTCATTTCCTATTACTTCAGGATGGAATTTAATATCCCTAAAAGGCAAGAACTTTTCACCAATAGCAAAGTCATTTAAAGCTTATTTATTAGAACAAAAAGAAGCTATTACTTCAAATCACTTCGAATGGTTAAAGGGCTATCAGCATTAATGAATCACTCATTATTCTTCTTTGCAATCAGGCGTCCTTCTCTTTTGATGATATCTTCAAGTGTTGCAGCTTTTAATCGTTCAACGGTTTCATTTCTTATTTCTAAAAACACTTCTCGAATACCACATGTATCTTCATCAATACATTCGTCGCATCGCTCGTAAAATCGATAAGTTACACAGGGAAGAAGAGCAACAGCGCCATCGAATAGCCGCATAATTTCTGCCATATCTATTTCTTTTGGCGATTTGTTGAGTGTGTAGCCACCTGACTTTCCTTTCTTACTGTTAAGTATTCGTGCATTCTTCAAATCTAAGAGAATGGCTTCAAGAAATTTATGGGGAATATTCTGATCTGTACTAATCTGTCCAATAGGAATTGGGTTGTCTGAATTATTTTTGGCGAGATAAACTAGCGCGTTTATCGCGTATTTTGTTTTCTTAGAGACCATGCTGTAAAAATAGCCATTCTAATAAAATGAGCGAATACAAATTTATTTGAATGGCTATTAAGTCTTTTAATTATTGAAAATGAAAGGTTTATTCTAACGTTCCAAACTTTCCGTTATTAAAATCATCGAAAGCTTGAACAAGTTCTTCGCGGTTGTTCATCACAAATGGACCGTGAGAAGCTATTGACTCTTCAATGGGTTCTCCACTCAGTATAAGTACTACTGCATTTTCATTTGCTTCAATAATGAAATCTTCTCCATTATTTTCAAACAATCCTAAATGATCCGTTGATACGGTTTCTTTTCCGTTTATAGTAATTGAACCTTCGACAACAAGAGCGACAGTATTGAAATGACTAGGGAAGTTAAATTCAGCTTTTCCTCCATTATTTAACTCCGCGTTAATCATATGCAGAGGTGTAAATGTAGATGCATTTCCTTTTGTACCGTTATACTCTCCAGCAATTATTTTTAATACTCCTCCGTTATCCGGGAGAACTACTTTATTCATTTCTGTAGCTAAAATTTCCTGATACTTAGGTGCACTCATTTTATCCTTAGCTGGTAGGTTTACCCATAATTGAACCATTTGGAAATCACCACCTTTTTTGCTCCAATTCTCTTCGTGATATTCTTTGTGTAAAACACCCGAAGCTGCTGTCATCCATTGAACATCACCCTCGCCAATTACACCGCTATGCCCAGCACTATCGTGGTGAGCTACTTTCCCTTTATACGCAATGGTTACCGTTTCAAAGCCACGATGAGGATGAACTCCTACACCTCTTGGCTGATCTGTAGGTGGGAAATAAAATTTACTGTTGTAGTCCAACATGATGAATGGACTCATCCGTTTCATGTCCATTTGGTAACCACTTGGAATAAAATTATGTACGCGAAATCCATCGCCTACAAAATGAGGAGGGGCAGGGGAGTAAATACGTTCTATCGGTTTTTCCATTGTATCTATTTTTAGATAATAACATGGATGAACACTATTTGTTGTTTACTGATGTTGTTTTAAAAGTTGTTCGAGTTGATTAGCAGGAACCACACCAGATTGCCTCCATTTTATTTCTCCATTTTTAAAAATAATAAGTGTTGGTACTCCTTGTACCTGAAATTTAGCAGCTGCTTGTGGGTTTTTATCTACATCAATTTTAATAATTTTTGCTTCTTCTCCCATACTGCTCTTTAAGTCAGTAAGGATGGGTTGCATCATTTTACATGGTCCACACCATTCTGCGAAAAAATCGACTAAAACCGGCTGATCACTGTTGATGATATCTGAAAATTTATTTGACATGATTATTCCTTTATTTCTTCGAATTCTATTTCTTTATTTTGATCTACTTCTTTCTGAATTGTTGCGCAGTGATAACTGCAATCCTGCTTTACCAATAAACTTTGCACCAATAAAACTCCACCAATAAGATAAAACACCAATTGACCTGAGTTTACTGCTTCTCCAACAGCTACTATGCCTATTACTAATCGAATGACTCTAGTAAGGCTCCAAAAATTTCTCTTGAGTAGATACATTACTGTATTTTACTATTTAGACGAGCCCAACCACCACCGTTGTGAACATCGGTGTAGCCGTTTGATTTTAGCATTCCTTTTGCCGATGCACTTCTCATTCCTGACGCGCAGCAGGTAATAATTGGCTGTGATTTATCTTTCAGCTTTCCCATTTTATTCGATAATGAATCCAATGGAATATTAATCGAACCTTTAATATGTCCGGATTTAAATTCACTTGGTGTTCGTACATCTAATATAATTGCACCTTGCTTCACAAGTTCTTTATAATCTACTGTGGGGCCTAACCCAAATAACTTTCTGATAAAACTCATGCTTGACTTTTTAAGTAATTTACGTCTAACCAAGATCCTGCATTTCCACATGAAATATTAAGACTACTCAAGTAATTGGTAGCCTGACCACTTCTGTTTCCAGAGGCACAGCATAGGATTAATGGTGCTGATAAAGACTTTAATTCGTCGATTCGTGAAGGAATCTCCTGCAAAGGGATATTAACTGATCCTGCTACATGTCCGCCTGCAAATTCAGCGGTAGTTCTAACATCTACTATCGTTCCTTGATTGTCTTGAATGTGTTTTTTTAAATCTTCCATTGTAAATAGTTTAAAATTACAGATACAAAGTTATAGATAGCAACAGCTATCGTCTGTATCAAATGTTACCAACAGTTGCCATATTACATATAATAGCAAAATAGGGAATTCGCCTAACTATTCATAGGCGTTTTGATGAGGAATAACTTGTGTAGTGGTCTCATCTTTACATCACCTATAATACAAAAAACCTATAAGCTATGTCAAAGCTACTCTTAACTCATTTATTCTGCATATTATCACTGTATTCTTTTGGCCAAATTTCAGACAGCCAAACCTCCTCAACGACGATTGCATCAAGTTCAGATCGTTTTTCAGAATTGAATTGGTTTAATGAGTCGAATGGATTTGAATCCGATGATCAACATATTGCAGTTCAGGCAAACTACTTTGGCCAGATGTCTAATTACATCGTGCTAAAAGGATTTAATTTTCAAGTACCTTACAATGCAGCAATTGTTGGAATTTCAGTTCATGTGGAAAGATCCGGAAGTGGTATGGGGCAGAAAATTAAAGATGAAGAAATACGATTAACTTATAATGATCAGTTGATTGGTAGTGATGAATCAAATCAATCTACTTGGTCGTATATAGATGAGGTGATCACCTATGGCGGTAGATTAAACAATTGGAATGCAGACCTATCTGCAACAGATATAAATTCTGAGAGTTTTGGTGTTGCTATCGCAGTAAAGTTAGATGGAAAAGAAGTTCTACCAACTGCATTAATAGATCAAGTAGAGATTACTGTTCACTTTTCTAATGCTTTGCCAGTTAAAATGTTATCATTTGCAGCATCAACAAGCTACAATAATAAAACACT
>CBFHZL010000125.1:0-6943 GCA_965660325.1 uncultured Acidiluteibacter sp. | reverse complement strand
GCAAATCAAGGTAAATTGCCATGGCCTGTTATTGAGGGATTAATTACCGAAAAGTTTGGTGAGCATCCTCACCCTGCACTCCCAGGTGTTAAAGTACAGAATAATGGAATTGATATTACCACAACCAAAGGTTCTGTGGTGAGAAGTATTTTTGAGGGAGAGGTCACTGCAGTTATTATTATTCCTGGTGGTGGAAAAGGTGTTATGATTCGCCACGGAGAGTACTTGTCTGTCTATACCTATTTTCAAGAGCTATTTGTTCAAAAGGGCGATAAGATAAGCACAAAGCAAGACATTGGAATAGTAGTTACCGACGATGATAATAAAACTAATTTACACCTAGAAATATGGAAGAATACGACTAAATTGAATCCAGAAACGTGGTTGTATAAAAAGTAATGCTTTGCCTCAAAGCTTGTCTAGTAGATTTTATTTTCTTAATGAGGTTAATATTTCATAAATTCGCCAATAAGTTTTAACATCTTTTTAGAACTTACATTAGATCAAACTAATAATTCTAAATCATGAATAGATCTTATCTGAGGGGAATCTTTCCAGGTATTATTTTCACTATCTCTATACTTATTATCAATACTGGTTATTTGTTTGGGCAGACGCCTGAAGCAATCAGTTACCAAGCTGTAGCAAGAGACAGTAATGGGAATTTAATTACGAATAGTGATATCGATGTTCGTTTTGGCATTCGTTCTAGTAGCCTTACCGGCATATTGGAGTATCAAGAAGAATTTACTGTAACGACCTCTCCTTTTGGAGTTTTTTCTGTGCAAATTGGTACAGGATTGCAAACAGGAAATGGAGCATTAGTTTCTTTCTCTGATATCAATTGGGGGCTATCAGATCACTTTCTTCAGGTAGAACTAAAGAACGATTTGGCTGTATATGAAGATCTAGGAACAACTAGATTACTCTCTGTGCCTTATGCTTTATATGCAAAGTCATCCGGTAGTGGAGATTTAGATAGCTTAAATGAACGAATTACAAGCGTAGGTTTGATCGGGGACAGTATAGTGCTTATAGAAAACGATTCAACTTTCTATGTAGATCTTACTAAATATAATTCAGCGATCAACAATGACAATGATTCTACCAATGAATTAGTAGATAGTCTTCGATTAACTAATGGCGTGTTAGAGTTGTTTCAGCAAGGCGCAATACAAGGGTCAATAAATTTAGATACTCTTGGAGATTACAAGCGTTTTTTATTAGAGCAGCAGATTGGGTTAAACACAGGAGACATTGCTACTCTTGGTACTTCTTTCACCGCAGACTCTTTGTTAACGGTTCAAAATCGCGATTCGATAGATGCAGTGGTTAGTAATTTAGATGCGCATTTAGTTGCTGATTTGGATGTAGATACGATGAATGAACGTATTATTTCTGCTCAACTAATTGGCGATAGTATCGTTTTAGTAGAAAATGATTCTACTTTTTATGTAGATCTTACTAAATACAGTCCAGTTGCAAACAACGACAATGATTCTACCAACGAGTTAGTAGATAGTCTTCGCTTAAGTAATGGCGTGTTAGAGTTGTTTCAGCAAGGAGCAATACAAGGGTCAATAAATTTAGATACTCTTGGAGATTACAAGCGTTTTTTATTAGAGCAGCAGATTGGGTTAAATACAGGAGACATTGCTACTCTTGGTACTTCTTTCACCGCAGACTCTTTGTTAACGGTTCAAAATCGCGATTCGATAGATGCAGTGGTTAGTAATTTAGATGCGCATTTAGTTGCTGATTTGGATGTAGATACGATGAATGAACGTATTATTTCTGCTCAACTAATTGGCGATAGTATCGTTTTAGTAGAAAATGATTCTACTTTTTATGTAGATCTTACTAAATACAGTCCAGTTGCAAACAACGACAATGATTCTACCAACGAGTTAGTAGATAGTCTTCGCTTAAGTAATGGCGTGTTAGAGTTGTTTCAGCAAGGAGCAATACAAGGGTCAATAAATTTAGATACTCTTGGAGATTACAAGCGTTTTTTATTAGAGCAGCAGATTGGGTTAAATACAGGAGACATTGCTACTCTTGGTACTTCTTTCACCGCAGACTCTTTGTTAACGGTTCAAAATCGCGATTCGATAGATGCAGTGGTTAGTAATTTAGATGCGCATTTAGTTGCTGATTTGGATGTAGATACGATGAATGAACGTATTATTTCTGCTCAACTAATTGGCGATAGTATCGTTTTAGTAGAAAATGATTCTACTTTTTATGTAGATCTTACTAAATACAGTCCAGTTGCAAACAACGACAATGATTCTACCAACGAGTTAGTAGATAGTCTTCGCTTAAGTAATGGCGTGTTAGAGTTGTTTCAGCAAGGAGCAATACAAGGGTCAATAAATTTAGATACTCTTGGAGATTACAAGCGTTTTTTATTAGAGCAGCAGATTGGGTTAAATACAGGAGACATTGCTACTCTTGGTTCTTCTTTTACCGCAGACTCTTTGTTAACGGTTCAAAATCGCGATTCGATAGATGCAGTGGTTAGTAATTTGGATGCGCATATCTTTTCAGATTTTGACACAGATTCAACGAATGAATTACAAACACTTAGCTTTACAGGAACAGATTTGTCTTTATCTTTTCCACCTCCATCAAATCCACTTACAATAAGCTTAGCCTCATTGGTTAATGATGCAGATTCAGATGTAACCAATGAGCTTCAAACTATAGCCTTTAATTCATCCGGAGACTCGCTAGTACTCTTAAATGGTAATAGTTTGTCAGTTACACGCTTTAGAGATAGTTCTTTATCGGACTTAGCAGATTCGACAACTGTTTTAAGGAGTATACTGCCATCTACAGATGCTTTCTTAAAGGGTAAATTAAACTCCCCGGGAGATGTAGGTTTTATGCCATTCTACCAAATTGAGGATAGTTTAAACCCTTCAAATCTATATTTCGATGGGAATAATTTTGGAGTAAATAACTCAATTCCATCTGCTACATTCGATATTTTTAGTGGGTTCAATGGACTTAGAGTTTTTGCAGCTACTGAAGGGAAAGTGAAAGCGGGAGATTTTATAACTGAAAATTATGGATTGGATACTTCAATGGGTATACATGTGAGAGCAAGAGGCATGTTTTCTCACAATATCGCAGCATTTTTTGAAGAAGGCTCAGTCATAATAAATGATAGCTTGCATCTTTTAGGGCCTTTGAATTATAGTTCAGGAGCCGCTGCAGGTCTAGTACTAACATCTGACGCTTTAGGAAACGCTACTTGGCAAAATACAGTGGGAGACAATTTAGGTAATCATGAGGCAACTCAAAACCTTCAGTTGAAGAACCAATACTTATCAAATGATGGAGATAATGAGGGTATTCGCATAAATAATGATGGACATATTGGAATTGGTGCATTACCAAACTCAAATGCAACCTTGTATATTGAGTCAATAGTCGATAAAACTGCTTATTTTGAACAGAATGGAACTTCACCTACAAAAGTGGCTGTTTTTGGTGAGGTTTCAGGCCCGGGAACTTCTGCTTTTGCACTAGAGGGCGATGCAAACTCTACAGCTACGTCAAATTATGGCTTACATGCTGTTTCTCGCGGTTCTGGAACAGGTACGAATTACGGGGTTTATGGAAAAGCTATTGGAGCGTCTATTAACTGGTCAGGGTATTTTGATGATGGAAATGTATTTGTGAAAGATACTTTGGTAATACCAACAGGGTCCGGAGCAGGTAAATTACTAACCTCAGATGCCACAGGTAAGGCTACTTGGGAGACACCAAACTTTGGTGACGATTTAGGAAGTCACATTGCTACTCAGAACATCCAATTAAATGGAAACTTCATGTCTAATGATGGCGATAATGAGGGAATTTACATTGCTCCAAACGGCAATGTAACAGTTGGTAGCAATAAAGGGACTAGACAGTTTGGTGTCTGGAGTGAAACAGGACCTGTAGAGATGGGGGTTTTATCAGAGGATAGCACTTCAGAGATAAAAATGGGGGCTTATGGCAGTTCGTCTATTAACTCCATTTCAGCTTATAGAGCAAGAGGAACTTTAACAGCTAAAGCAGCAGTAGTAACTGGTGATAATATTTTCTCGTTAAATGTACAACCATATGATGGCACGGGTTCTACAATTACAAGAGCGTTGAATGTAAGTGTAGAGGGAGTTATGAGCTCTAATATTGCTACTAGAATGAGCTTTTTTACTCGTAATTCATTAGGAGTAAATTCAGAACGATTTACTATAACTGGAGCCGGGCTTATTGGAATCAACACGACCAGCCCAACAGAAATTTTAGATGTGAATGGAGCAGCTACAATCGATACGTTAAATATAAATAGTCAATATACCTTTCCAACTTTTGACGGAGGAATGGGTGACTTGCTTAGAACAGATGGTTCAGGAAATGTATCGTTCGTAAGTCCATCAGCAGTATTTTCTACCGATACGCTTTCTATTATTCAAAGTTCAGATAGAAGCTCTTTCTTATCGATTAGACCAACTAATCAGTTTGATCTTGCACTATCAGGGACAACTTATTTAGTAATAGATACTGTTAACAGCACCGGATTAAACCCGACAATGAGGCTACAATTTAGAAATAATGGGGACAATATTATCTTAGGAGAAAATTCAGGAAGTAACATCTCGAATACAGGCGGAAACGGTGTGCGTAATATCATCATTGGTAATAATTCTGGAAATGGAGCGACAGACTATTCTAATATTTTAATTGGAACAAACGTTGGGTTTTCAGGAGTATCAGCTCAAAATGTAGCCATTGGTACAAATGCTGCCCAGCTAGGGTTGAATAGATCTGTTGCTATTGGTCAGCAAGCAGGGCAAGCAGGTGGACTAGACTTTAGTGTTGCTATTGGGCATAATGCAGCTAGTTCAGTTACTGGAAGTACAAATAGTGTCTTGATTGGATCGCAAGTTGCAAATAGCTTATTAAACGGTCAAGAAAATACCATTCTAGGGGCTTTAGCAGGAGGTAGTTTAACTTCTGAAAGTCAGAATACTATGGTTGGATTTAATTCTGGATTTAATACTACAGGCGAAAAAAATGTATTTATTGGAGCATTTTCAGGATTCAATGAGACCGGAAGTGAGAAGCTATACATTGCAAACGATAGTACTAGTACTCCTTTAATCTATGGTGACTTTTTAAGTGATTCGGTTATTTTTAACGGATCAATTACGATTGACAGCGCTAAAGACGGTTCAGGTTACACAATGCCTGGCTTAAGAGGAAATGTGGGTCAAGTATTAACCTCTGACGGTTCAGGAAACTTATATTGGGGAACGAACACAGTAGCCTTGACGTGTCCTGTGGGGATGGTGGGAGTAGGTTCTGGAAAACTATGTGTAGATAGCATTCAAAGCTCCTCAGCCGTAAATTGGTTTACAGCAGCTTCTACATGTGCTGCTCAGGGCAAAAAGTTACCTTCTTGGGGTGAGTGGTATGCAGCAGCAGATAATGAAACGCTGGCAGATGAGATAGACGGATGGGAGTGGGTAGATGATGGAACTTCAAATACGGTAAGAAAAGTAGGAAATGGTTCACTAAAATCAACTGCAAATGACGACCCTGACACAGGAAGCGCTAATTATAGATGTGTTACTTACAAATAATGACTAAACTAACCAAATATAATACATCAATGAGAAATTCTTTTATTGTATTGATACTCTTTTTATTGTCTGGGCTGCACCCATCCTTGACAATAGCTCAAAATATGTCTATCAATGAATCTGGTGCTTTGCCAAATGGTTCTGCTATGTTAGATATTTCTTCTACCAGTAAAGGTTTACTTCTACCTCGTATGACTCAAAGTCAGCGAATAGCAATACCGTCACCTGCGAATGGTTTGATCGTTTATCAAACCGATGGAGATGTCGGTTTGTATATTTTTAATAATACGGTATGGTCAAAGTTAGTTTACCTTGATAATTTGAATTTGACTAAAGTATTAGAACTGGGTAGAACAGCAAACTCAGATACCATTCTAAACTTAGGAGCACTATCCATTGGCAACAACACGTTACCTAAGTCCTCACTTGTGATTGATTCTTTCCTAACGGTGCAAGGTCAGTCCTATTCAGATTTCAGATGGTATGGGTACAATACTTATGTGGATGATGCAAACCAATTACGCTTCTTGTATGATAAGCCCAGCGGTCTTTTAGGTTTTGGAGACAATCGAACATTACTGGCTCATTGGGAGCAGGGATCCGCCAATAGTGTTATTCCCAGTTCGGCTAACTCCCAACTGGAACTATCTAATAATTACGTGAGAATAGAAGGTATTGATGCTGATTTTCAAATTGACTTAAGAGGTACAACAACAGTGGACTCACTAGAGATAGATGGAGGATACGCCTTTCCGACCAACCTAGGAAGTAACGGACAGGTATTAACAACCAATGGAACTGGTTTGGCCACATGGGAAAATCCACAGTTAGATAATTTAGGTAACCACACCGCTACAGAAAATATACAGCTTGGCAATTTTTACCTTTCAGGTGATGGAGGAAATGAAGGAATTCATGTTGCTTCGAATGGAAATGTAACTGTCGGGAACAATACAGGATTTGAAAATTTTGGGGTATGGAACGATGCTACAGATGCTGAAATTGGAATAAATTCTGAAGTCGCTTCCTCTAATTTAAATATGCGAGCTCGAGGACTAAATTCTTCAAATAATATTACTGCTTTTAGATCTCGTGGATCATTTTCTTCACAGCTAACAGTTGTACCCAATGATGATTTATTTACGCTAAATGTACAACCCTTTAATGGGACGTCATCGACTGTTTATAAAGCATTAAATGTATCAGTGAGTGGGATATCAGGAGGAAATGTGTCTACTAAAATTGGTTTGTACACTACGACTCCTTCCGGAATAAATGCTGAAAGGTTAACAATTGATGCTAAT
>CBFHZL010000124.1:0-6982 GCA_965660325.1 uncultured Acidiluteibacter sp. | reverse complement strand
AAAAGAGGGGCAGTTGGATTTACAGTGGTTGATTGATGCGTATAATTTATACCCTAATAAGGACGAGTTTTTTACTAACTTTTTTGAGCTATTGGCAGGAACCCAACAATTGCAGCAGCAAATAGAGGCAGGAATGACAGCCAAAGAAATCCGTGCTACTTGGCAGGTTGATTTGAGCCGATTTCAGAAAGAAGTAAGAAGTAAGTACTTGTTGTATAAAGACTTTTGAGTAATATGAGTGTTGAAAGTTTTGATATTTGTGCGGCGTATAGGTATGGCTTTAACGGTATGGAAAGGGATGATGAGATGAAAGGGTCCGGAAATAGCTATGACTTCGGGGCTAGAATTTATGATTCTAGGTTGGGGAGATGGATGTCAACCGATGCATTTGAAGCAAAATACCCCTATGTTAGTCCATATAATTATTCATTAAACAACCCTATTTATTTTACAGACCCTGATGGGAATGAAATCGAAGTTGCAAGGCAGGGTGACCAATCTACTGTTCAGGCTTATTTAGATGAGCAAGCTGGTTCTGGAGTTTTCACTGTTAAACAAAATGGTTTAGTAAAAATTAATAGAAAAGTTTATAGAGCAGCTTTAAAAAGCTCAAATAACTCAGATGTTAAAAAGGAAATTATTAAAGGAATGGCTAAAGCTGTTAGAATTCCTAAAACAGCATCTGTATATGTTTATGAAAAAGAAAGTGAAGTTGATGTTAGGAGAAACCCTCAAAAATATAATAGCGCAACAGGAGCTACTGATCCGGTTTATCAAAGAAGTGATGGTAGTGACGGTTACACTATTTCTGGTACAGGAGGAAGTGAAGGAATTACGACTACACCAGCTTACGATAATACTGTTATAATAATTGTTAATGAATTAGCAAAAGAAGGAACTTTTAAAGGAACAGAATATACTACTAGTGGGGAAATGGTCATTGGAGAGCAGGAAGTGGAGACAGGTTCAAGTGCAAGTAGTGTTTTTATTCATGAATCCTTAGATCATTTTTATGAAGAGAGAAACAATACTGAAAGTCAAAATAAGAATAGGCCTAAAATTGACCAAGTTAAATGGCATAATAAAGCTCTTCAAAACGTGAAGGGTGAGAAAACTCAAAAAAGAAATGCAAATGATCATCAAGGTAAGTGATAAATTTTCTTTGTTAGTAATTTTATTTTTAACGGTTAATGTAATATTTGGGTGCAGTCTTTTAGATAATCAAATATCTAATAGAATTAAGTTAATCGTGAAAAACCAGTCAGGTATAAATATTGAAATTCCTGATGCCTTATCACCCAAAACTAATCAAACCTTAAACGGAGACACTTTAATTATTAATATTCTTACAAATAAGAGTAATTATTTTAGAGTTAGTGATGGTTCAGTTGAAAGTATAGATGCTAAATTTAAAGTTTCTATGATTCAGGTTTTAGATGGAGATTATGTTAAATATTATATTAAAAAAAAGTTTACAAAAGAAAAAGATGATATTACAATAAATCAGGTTTCGTTTATTGTAATTATTTGTGATGGAAAAAAATATGGTATGAGAAAGGAAAAAGGTAGTGAAAAATCATTTATTTTATTGCCTTCTTATTCAGTTCTATAGGAGGTGCATTCCAAGTAAAACCAGGCACACTCCAAGTTAAACCACAACAAAAGGGTACGAATATTCGTACCCTTTGTTAAAAGTCATTGATTTTATATAGGTTGATAATTATATAGGGAAATCGTAGCTATAAAATAAGAAAAGAGAAAGCCAACATTAGGGTTGGTTTTTTTATGGGGTAATATTTGCTTTCAAGTTGAGACGCGATGCATCGCGACTCAACTTGAAGGATTGACCTTTGTACCCGTTGAGGGGAATTTTATAGGATTATTTGTATTCTTAATTCATTTTAAAAAGCCACTCGTTGTGACCAATTGTATTGGATAGAAGGTCGGCTATTTTTAAGAAAACCCGTTCGCGCGAACTTTTCGTCCATGTGACTATTTTCGGAGGGATTGCCTGTCCGCCCGGCAGGCGGGCAGCCCGCAAATAAGAAAAGAAAAGCCAACTTTTGGGTTGGTTTTTTTTATGGGTAATATTCGCTTTCAAGTAGAGTAAGAAGCTCCCGAAAAGACAGATGTGCTTCACAGTGGTTATCTTTTTGCAGCAGACAGGTTGAAAGCTCCGGCAAAAGAAGCACTTTTAGCGTGTCAAGAAAACATCCCCACTCTTAGTTACCTGAAGCCCATCGATAAATGTAAGTGTCAGGGTATAAAAATAAGTTCCACTACTTGCTTTTACTCCACTTTTTAATTGTCCATCCCAAGGAATGTCATCTGATTCGAAAACAACAGTCCCCCATCGATTTCTAATGAGGTATTTAACGCTGCTAATATCTCGCCCATACGGTTCAAATACATCATTGATTCCATCTCCATTTGGGCTAAATACATTTGGTATGGCATAGGTAGAAGGCGAAATAATTACCTTCAGTGCTGAATCTTGCGCGCATCCTTCATCAGAAATGACCGTAAGCAAAACAGTGTAAACTGCAGGAATGCTGTATGTATGTGTAATACTGTCCTGTTGAAAAATGGAACCATCTCCCATATTCCAACTTCCATTACCTCTAGGGATAGACTGATTAATAAAGGTAATGGGTTCTTTAGTATACGAAACTCGATTAGAAATAAATGGATTAATAACTGTTCTTGGATGTAAGCTGAGGTTGAAGCTGTCCAAAAGGGTATCACAAACATTCCCTGCTGTTAATGTATATGTTCCTTCGTTTTTAATGGTAATAAAGGGCGTATTTTCACCAGTAGACCATCGATAAAAGTCAAAACCTGTTTGTCCAATTTGCAGCGTATCATCAGGGCAAAGTATGGTATCACTTCCTAAATCTAGGTTTGGTGTTTGTGGTTGCCGAACTATGATGGAATCGATAAACGTTCCACAACTGTCAAAAGACGATAACCAATATATTCCGGCTTGCCCTATTGTGATGGAGGATTTGGCTTCTCCATTTGACCATAAATAATTATTCAAGCTGCGATCTGGAGTTAATGTAATGGAGTCTCCGGCGCATAAAACAGTATCATTTCCCAATGAGAAGGTTGTAGGAAGGCGGAAATTAACAGTTATAGAATCTGAAATAGTATCACATGCAGAGAGCACGCTCAGCCGGTATGTTCCGGGTTGGTTTACGGTGATGGTTTTGCTGCGTTCACCTGTCGACCATAGGTAGGCATCAAAGCTAGAAGAGCTGTTTCCTATTTGCAGTTGATTGCCATTACACAGCACCGTGTCGTTACCTAATTCCATTACGCCTCTATCTTTGAAATAACTGCACAAGGTATTATTTGCGTAACTCACGGTAGAGTCCCTGTATGCTTCTTGAAACAGCGTTACGTTTGAACGGTTTATGGTAGCAGGAGTTGCATCAGTTGAAATGTCAGCAGTATCGATGGTGTAAGCAGCTTGTAAAACAGTATCAGTACAATTCATCTGATTGGTGGTATCGTTGGCCTTGTGCACGATCAATTGAGGGAAGGTATTCAGTTGATGCACGCCTGAGTATAGGATGTTATCTTGATTGTCGGTAGTTAGGCTTGTGAACGACATTCGGGAGTAATTGATATCCGTGAGTTTATTTTTAAATGCTGCAGCAGTTCCATCTACTGGATTTATTTCGAGTGTGGTGGAAGATCTGCTGCCATTGTATCTGCCTACATGCAATACGTTTCCATTTTTTTTAAGTACAGCATCGGTAACCAGGTAGTTATTGAAGTTAATGATGCTCCATTTTACTTCTCCTTCTTTATCGAGCATTAAAAAGTTGATGGGCAGTGTGGAGCTGTTATTAAGCGTTGCAAAAACATACCCACTATCAGTAACGACTCCTTTCATGGGGTTAAAACGCCCGTTAAGGGTTTTCTTCCATTCTACATCACCAAACTGATTAACTTTTATGAAATTGTTGGACATGGTATACAACGCACCATTGTCTGCAGTAGCCGTCATAAATCCATAATGCCACGAATGAAAGTCATGTAATTTATACCAAATAATAGTTCCATTGCTATCTAACTTTAGTAAAGAGGGTCGACTAGCGGGTCCTGCTGTAGTTATATCAAAATTGATGTATAAATAATATTCATTGGTTGGCGTTACTGCAAGGCTATATGTAAGGCAGCTGAGGTTATTAGTGTTCGTTTGGTAACGGTTAAAAAAATTGACATTTCCATTTTTAGAAATGCTTAGCAGAAACGGTTCTCTGATTATGTTATCATCTATGTCTCCACTTATTATAAGGTTGTCGTTTTGGTCAATGGTACTTTCTACGAGTCGTATTTTTTTGGTGTGTTCTATGCGTTTGCTTAGTATTATTTCTCCGCATTTGTCGTGCAGAATAATAGTAATCGTGGTTGTGGTTTGATTGCTAGAAGTAGCTGATACTACAGCATATGATCCATCAGAAAAAGCTTTTATACTTGGGATTCCGGTATTGATGAAATTTAAGTTAGTGGTTTCCTTCAAGTATAAATCTTGTCCGTAACCTACCACTGATGAAAAATAGAATAGTAATATCCAAAATAAAAATCGCATGTAAAATGGACGGATTTTCGCTAAAATGGTTGTTTGAAAAATAAAAAAGCCCACTTCTGAAATAGAAGTGGGCTTTTAATATGATTGTAAAGCTTATCTATTTTTATAGGCTTCCAGGCCTTTTTCAAGACAAACAACCGCTTTTTTCAATTTTTCAATTTCTAAAACGTAAGCAAGTCGAACCTCATTCATGCCGCTGCCCGGAGTTGCATAGAAACCGCTGCCGGGAGCCATCATAACTGTTTCTCCATTATATTCAAATGATTCCAGCATCCATTTACAAAAATCTTCTACATCGTCTACCGGTAACTTTGCCACGGCATAAAAAGCACCACCTGGCTTTGGGCAAAAAACACCGTCAATAGCATTCAATCCGTCCACTAAGGTATCCCTCCGCTCTACGTATTCAGAAATTACACCATCAAAATAACTTTGAGGAGTATTCAAAGCGGCCTCTGCAGCAACTTGACCTAATGATGGCGGGCTTAATCTTGCTTGCGCAAATTTCATCGCCGTAGCCATTAATGTTTTGTTGCGGCTCACCATTGCCCCAATTCTTACGCCACACATGCTGTATCGTTTCGATACTGAGTCTACTACTACTACATTGTCATCTATTCCAGATAAATTTAATACGGAGTGATGCTCATTATTATCATAACAAAACTCACGATAAACTTCATCAGCAAATAAGAACAAATCATGCTTTTTTACGATGTCTCTTAATGCTTCAAGCTCTTCTAACGAATAAAGGTATCCAGTTGGGTTACCCGGATTACAAATTAAGATCGCTTTAGTTTTGTCGGTGATGTTCTTTTCAAACTCTTCGATAGGAGGGAGAGCAAACCCATTTTCAATTGAAGCAGCGATGGGTTTAACGGTAACACCTGCAGTTGTTGAGAATCCATTATAGTTGGCATAAAATGGCTCAGGAATAATTACTTCATCCCCCGGATTTAAGCAGCTCATAAATCCAAAGATAAGTGCCTCTGAACCTCCAGTGGTAATGATAATATCCTCATGGGTAATGCCTTTACTTACGCCATCATAATAGTTTGCTAACCCTTTTCTGTAGCTTTCAAAACCCGCAGAGTGGCTGTATTCGATTACTTTAGAGTTGTATTGATTTACAGCTTCAAGAGCCACCTCAGGAGTAGCGATGTCTGGCTGTCCGATGTTTAATTGAAAAATTGTCTTTCCCTGTGCTTTTGCTTTCTCAGCATATGGCACCAATTTTCTAATCGGTGACTCGGGCATGTGCAGCCCTCTATTCGATATTTGAGGCATATGTTTTCGTATTAAATTCGATGCAAAAATCAACATTATTTCCGTTAAACCAAACGAGATTTTTAAAACTGTTTTTAGATTTCTTTTTGCTCTTTAATGATAGTTTTGTTTCTATTCAAAAACAAAGCTCAAAACAACCAAGCCGTTAAAATACTGCACAAAAAAAGCGCCTTGGAAAACCAAGGCGCCATAGATAAAAAATAAGTTATTCGCAGTAACTTATTTTATTAATTCTCTACCGGTCCTGCAGGTGCAGATTTCTCCGGTGTAGTTTGTACATCTTTTACAGTTCCTTTAATACGTAAAACAGTTGTTGGGTTTTTCGCATTTGAAGTTACGGTAACTGATTTGTTGATTGGTCCAACACGGTCAGTAGCATACTTTACTTTGATAGAACCTTTTTCGCCTGGCTTAATTGGCTCTTTTGGCCAAGATGGAACAGTACATCCACAAGAACCTCTAGAGTTAGAAATAATTAGTGGCTGATCACCTGTATTGGTAAACGTGAATTCTCTTTCGCCGTTAGCATATCTTTCGATCGTGCCGTAGTCGATTACTTCTGTATCAAATGATAATTCCGGACCACCACCTTCGGCAGCTTTCATGGTTCCGCTTTGTGCGTTTATTGCAAATATTGAACTGATCAATATCCCAAATAAAATAAGACTCTTTTTCATGGTTGTTGTTTTTTGAATATGGTCAAATTTAGAGATAAATATTACTTCTTAAAATCCTTTAACGTTTCATTAACACTTTTTTTGGGTGAATTGATTAATAAGTTAATCAATCAACTCCAAGGGTGTGATAAGATTAATGGGACCGAACAGTGGAATTGGAGAGTGTACACCAGAGGCATAACATTATTATCCACAGTAAAAAAATGCCTTAATTAATATGAAAAGATTAATCAATCATACAATTAAAAAAATCGTTAGAATAGCACAATTGGAATTGATAAATTTGCGATTCATTTTTTATTATCAAGAACACCCAATTAATGGAAATTTCAAAAGCATACAACGCAATAGAGTCTGAGAAAAAGTGGTACAACTACTGGATGGAACAAAACTTTTTTCATTCAGAGCCTGATGAAAG
>CBFHZL010000123.1:0-7044 GCA_965660325.1 uncultured Acidiluteibacter sp. | reverse complement strand
AATAAAAGCGCCATTTGATACAACCAAACCTTCAACTAGCTCACTTAGGTAGCTTTTGTTTTTGTATCTAGATGCTAATTGTTTCAAAAAAGGGCATCGAGTGCTGCTGTTAAGTAGTGTATCGAGATGCCCTTTTTTCGTAATTTAATCCCAATGAAAGGTTACATGTACATACTACTTTGCTCAAATGATGCTTTTTATACTGGAAGTACTAAATACCTAGAAAAAAGAATTCAGCAACATAATTCTGGAGAGGGAGCAAATTATACGAAAAAACATCTTCCTGTTGAATTGATTTATTATGAAGAATTTCACCGAATTGACCATGCATTTTTACGTGAAAAGCAGGTACAGAAATGGAGCAGGAGAAAAAAAGAAGCCTTAATGAATGGTGATGTTAATCTGCTTAGTCAGTATGCGAAGAAGGTTTTTTCAAAAAGTGGCACTCGGTAATATCAAAGGGCTTGACGTAACTATCAAAGCGTTTCTCGATACATTTTGAGTGCCTCTCGATACAATCACGTCAAAGACGTGACCACTTGAGGTACTCAAAATCCTATTGAAAGACACTGAAAAACACTCGAAGTACTTTGATTTCGATTGTCGATTATATTAATGTGCCATTTTGATAAGTACCCTGAGTGGAATAAAAGCGCCCTTCGATACAACCAAACCTTCAACTTGATCACTTAGGTAGCTTTTGTTTTTGTATCTAGATGCTAATTGTTTCAAAAAAGGACATCGAGTGCTGCTGTTAAGCAGTGTACCGAGATGCCCTTTTTTGATTTTTTTAGTTCTTAGAGAAATATCTAAAAATACTTCTCGATACATTTTGAGTGCCTCTCGATACAATCACGTCAAAGACGTGACCACTCGAGGTACTCAAAATCCTATTGAAAGACACTGAAAAACACTCGAAGTACTTTTAAAAGAAAGGCACGAATAGACCGAAAGTAATTTTTAAAAAAAGGACATCGAGTGGAACAAAAGCGCCATTTGATACAACCAAACCTTCAACTTGCTCACTTAGGTAGCTTTTGTTTTGTATCGAGATGCCCTTTTAAAAAAATTCAAAGTCCTTTAACACATTGATACACAAAAAAATTGACACATTGTTACATTAACACATTGCTACATTATTGCATTAACCCATTGCTACATTGAAACGATAAAATTAAGCGGTGCCTAATTTTATCGTTTCACGTATTGAATAATTTTTCTAAGGGGTTTAAAAAGTAATGTATACGATTTAGGAGACAACCCATTCATTTCCCAAGCTTTTCGATCTTCCTTGTTTGCACGCAGTCGGTTAAACATACTGGAATTGCTCATTCCTCCAACCCGCATATTGACAATAACACGGGGCAAATAGGATAATTTGGCTCCGTGCTTTAAAATCATGCGGAGCATTAACTCATAATCGGCTGCAGAAACGAGGTCTAAACGATACCCGCCATGCTTTTCATACCAGCTCTTTTGAATAAAAAATGTTGGATGTGGAGGCATCCAACCGGAAACAAAAGAATTCTTTTTGTAGATTCCAGACTGCCAATAGCGAACCACCTTTTCTGTATCTACTTGGTCAACATAATTCAAATCAGCATATAGCGCATCAGTTTCTTCCTTCTTGAACTTCTGCATCACTTCTTCTAGAACATGCTCATCGACATACATATCATCAGAATTAAGCACACCTATCATTTCTCCTGTAGCTAGCTCTATCCCTTTATTAATGGCATCATACATCCCCTTATCTTTTTCAGAGATAACCTTATCGATCTTGGAACCATAGGAATGAATAATCTCCATGGTTCGATCGGTTGATTTCCCATCAATAAGGATATATTCCACATCAGCATACGACTGGTTGATTACAGAGGAAATACAGTCGGCTAACGTCTTTTCACTGTTGTAACAAACGGTGATGATAGTAATTTTCATAAGGCTATTTATACTCTCTTTTTTACAAACACAGCAGGGTTTCCTTGATAAACTTCATAAGGTTGCAAATCTTTGATAGCAACAGACTGCACTGATAGTACTGCGTGACTCCTAACCGTCACTCCAGGGCAAACAATTGCTTTTGCACCTATCCATGCTCCATCTTCCAAAACAATAGGCCGAGTGATTAGGTCAAAGGTAGATTGCTTATAGTTATGGTTTCCACAAAGCAAAAATGCACCTTGAGAAATACAGCAATTTGCACCAATCGACACAGTAGTCAAATTATCAATCCAAACTCCCTCACCGATCCACGTAAAATCTCCAACCGACAACTTCCAAGGATACTTGATGTTTACGTTGGGTTTTATATTTACACCACGACCTACTTTAGCGCCGAATAATCGTAATAGAGAGACTTTCACACTAGAAATTGGAAACCAATACGCTTTGAAAACAAAAGCATTGATAAAGTACCATAACATACGCACTAGAATTCCTCGTCCAACATCATAGTCGGTATTTTGATACGATTCTAAGTCTGTTTTCATCCAAAAAAAAGTTTTCTATTTTGATTGATTACCTCCTCACTAAGAATGTAGTTCAATGCAAATGCATGTGCCGAATCTACCTTCCGCTCGTAAAGGTACTTTTCTTCTGCAATTAAGCTCGCCAAAGTTTTAGAAAACAGCAGCTCGTCTAATGGGAGATCATAGCCAACATTCTTCTCTTCCAATCCTCTCCAAGGCGTATTTTGACTAATAATGACCGGCAAAGAAGCACACAGGGATTCTGCAATGACATGTCCATAATTTTCATGATTTGTCGGGAATAATAGATAGTGGTATTGCTGCAAGGTCATATTCAAGTCCTGAGGTGATATAATACCTTCATACGTAATCTTAGAAACCGATTGCTGTATCAACGGCTGACACTCCTTCCAATACAACTCATCTTCAATCGGTCCGTATATTGCCAAAGACAAGAACGGTGAATTGACTGCATTAACCGCGTTTATCGCAAATTTTAAATTCTTCTTTGAATTAATTCGTGAATAAAATATAAGCTTAAGTTCTTGACTATCTTCAAGCTCTTTAGAGATTTCTCTTTCTATAACTGCACTAGAAATATTTGGAGCAACAACCGTCAACACTTGTTTACCAAATACTCCCTCAACTTCATTCTTCTCCAAATCAGAAGAAACATGCCAAACGACTCCTTTAAACCATCCTAGAGTACGTGCAACAGCAAGAAATATGTATTTTTTTATAGGTTTCATGGCCAATGCGGCTTTACCTAACATTCCTCGTGGTGCTAAAACTATTTTCGATATTTTTTGCTTTTGAGCGACTTTAAGAGGGATAATGGTAAAATTCTTAGAAAACAAGCTATTAAAGTAGACAACATCAGGGTCAACCTCGAGCATTAATCTATCAAAAGTAGTTTTTTCTTGATTTTGGTGTTCAAGATAGATGATTGATATGTCATCCTTCACTACCCATTCATTGAGTATAACATTTTGTAGAGACTTAAAACCATCCAAATCATAGGCCGATGTCACTATAAAAATATCAGCTTCATTTTTTAGTGCAGCAGCAATATTGCTAACCGACTTAATCGGACCTCCTGCTTTGAAGGCGGGATAATACCAGTCAATAAATATGAGTACCTTTTTTTTAGCTGACATCGACTTTATTCTTAGCTAACCATAGTTCCAATAATACAATAGCGTTCGTGAGCGCTCCTTGCTTTTCTGCTGGATAAGATGCAAACCCACTCATCAAATCACGAACCAATGTAGAGTTCGGTTTCAATCGATGTGCAAACTGATTCAATAAGCTCGTTATCTCATCACCTTTTACATTTAGTGATAGGGCACTAGTCACAACACCTTCCTGTTCTAACTCTTGTGTTTGTAAAAGTTTTACCTTTACCTCATCCGGCACATGACTTAAATAACGTTGAAACTTGGGTGCTAAATGAGGAGTTAACACCTGTTTATCCAACTGCAGACTAAAAGCATTGTATATTGCTGATAGTTGTGCATTACTGATAGCATTAGAGAATTCCATCATGCCCACTTTAGATCGGTATGGAAAAGGAAATCCTTTCGTCTGATAGACGACTGTGTGTTGTGCAATCTCCTTAGGGCGGTCCTTAAAATCAATGGACAACGCTTCCTCTAATGCTGAAATGGGATACCGGCGGTAAAAGGTAGGATATAGATAATCTAAATCATAGTAATCTTGCAAGATAAGCTGTCGATAGGTCGGCCCCAACTCCTTTTTATAAGGAATGGATAGCAAAGGGCTAATCAGTGTTCGGATCGGCTTTGGATAACTCAATAACCAACGATGTTCTTGAAAGCCGGATAAGGTGTCAAAAACGGCTCCCCTCCCCCACGCTGCGCTAGCACCAACTTGGGAGTAGACTGCTTTTTCTTCTCTGAACTGACGAGCAGCAGCTAAATAAAACAATGAATAAGCATTTGGATGGTCGACTTGATCGACCATTTCATTCAAAACATTCCGATCTACCGCTGATTGAGAAATGGCTTCAATTGGCGCCTCTTCAGGCAATACTGGTTTTAATTGATCGAGATGAAAAGCATGCTGCTCTATTGTTTTGTCAGCAATGGTATCATCGAAATACTGTGTTCGACTATAATATTCCGTCAAAAACACCTCGTCATCGGTCAAGGTGAGAAAGTGCCCAGGCAGTAGTTGTGCAACACCCTGAATCAATGTATTTGGAGCGTGCACAAAGCCATATGAAATATAATCTGCAACAGCTTGTGGGTTTAATTGAGATTTAATTTCAGGCAATGCCATCAGCGATTTAATAGCTGTCGATGCAGCAAAAAAGTGATCCGTGTGGTAATAGTAACAAGGTATGGTACCAAAACGATCCCGATATAAATAGAGTGTTTTCTTTTGCTGATCGAAAAGCGTGATGCAAAACTGACCTTCTAGGTGGTTGATAAATTCTGGTCCATACTTTCCGTACATCAAGCCAATTAAGCTTTCAGCACTATCAACAGTGAGAAACGACTCCTTAAGTTTAACAGAATTGGTAACCTCACCTTGAATGGAAACATAAGTCGACTCAACAAGGACACTAGTATATGATCTATAATTACTATAATTATAGGTGAAAAGATAATTCATAACTCTGTTAATTTAATGCTTTCGCTTTACTTTACTAATCCCCAAGAAAATAACCCTAGTGAACGTATTCATCAATAACAAATGATAAAAAATATAGGATAAGGTTATAGCCATTACAAACACAATAAACTTACTTTCAGTAATAAACTCAACTGATAATACATGAAGTGGTTGATGTAAATACATAATCACCAAGGAAGCCTTTCCTAGATGCCCAATATAATGAGAAAATCTATATTTACTTAGTATTTTGGAGCATCTTCTTATCGCCAGAATAATTATACTACTACAAATGAATGTCACAAATGGAATTCCATAAATAGCGTATTTCATATCATAGGTGTTATTTTCTAAAAATAACACTAGGCTGAGAGCAACTAAAAAGGAAAAGAAAAGAGTGGAATTATTTAATCTAAAATGCCATTTCTTAACTAAGAAACCAAATAAAAAAAATGGGAAAGAAGCAAAAACAACATTAACATTAAAAGGAACTAAAAGATGTGAGAAAAAATACGCGTTTATAAAACTCAGAATTAAACTCAACATACTTATAAGAATTAGAATTTTATCAGAAAATCTATCAAACAGAATATTCGAAACTTGCTGAGTAAAATAGTAGCAAGTTACAAACCAAAATACTCCTGCATATGAGACCAACAAACGGCCTCCAAATAAAATTTTCACAAACATCCCCTTTAATACATTAATATCAAAAACATTAACTCCTGCCACAAGCTTCGCACTAAAGACGATTAGAAGCAAAAAAGAAAAATATGGGATCATAAGTCTTTTAAATTGAGTTTTAAAATATAGAGTGTAGTTTGAAGTCGGTTTAAAAAAATAACCGCCAATAAAGAAAAATAGAGGCATATGAAAAGAAAAAATGAAATCATGCAGATCTCCCTCAAAAACATGACCTAGGACTACAGCAATTATCCCGAAACCCTTAAAAACATCTGCCCACAAAAGGCGATTGTTTTGTATTTCTTTCATTCTTCATTTAATATTTTCGAATATAACCCGAGATACTCCTTAGCAACACTTTGCCTGGAATATTTTTTAACATTTTTAGCGCCTTTCCTGATTAATTCAGTCCTCAAACTTTCATTATGTATTACCTCTAAAACTCCCTTTTTAATTGAATCAACTGAAAACGGGTTTACTAGCATTGCTCCGCCGCCTGCAACCTCAGGCATTGACGATAAGTTACTAGTAATAACAACCCGACCTGCTGCCTGCGCTTCAATAATCGGCAAACCAAATCCTTCATAAGTAGAAACTAAAGTAACAATATCACATTTATAATATTCCTCTACCACTTCTTCATTAGATAAATTGAATTTAAGTTCATAGTCAATATTATAAAGCTTAAGCTTTTTGATTAATTTAATGTTTGGTGAACCTATAATTGTTAGTTTACAGTTTAAACCTTTTAATGCTTCAATCAATCGAGAAAGGTTTTTATTATCCTTAACTCCTAGTTGTAGAACTCTCACATTCTCTTTAGAAAAGTTTTTTTTCGAATATTGAATTGGGAGTGTTAATGGATTTTTAATTACAATTATTGGAGTATTGTAATTGCCAATAGAATTTATCTCACTCTTGCTGAACTCAGAAATTGTGGTTACTACCTTTGCCCTATTTATTGGTATATCAAACCACATTTTTTTAAACAACCACTTCTTTATACCCTTTTTTCGCTTTAACGACTCAATATCATGAATAGTAAGTATTGCATTGTTAAAAGGCCACCATAACAAATAGTGGTCATAGCCTGTAATATGAATAAAAGAATTTGCCTTAGTTTTTAAGTATTGAATATTTTTTAGCCTCGGATAAAGTCCACTACTTGAAAATGGCAACTCAAGCTTTTTAATAGATAACAACGGATGTAAGGAATTAAACACATTCTCAATGCTATTAAAAGCTAAAAGCT
>CBFHZL010000122.1:0-7465 GCA_965660325.1 uncultured Acidiluteibacter sp. | reverse complement strand
ACATTAATTAATGCGTTAGGTAGAACTATTAATTGCCCAATTACCTTTCAGAATAATAAAGCCACGGTAAACCTAGAAAATCAGCCCAAAGGAATGTACATCTTACAACTAAAAACAGCTGTAACACAAGAATCTCTTCGAATAATAAAAGAATAAACTCTAATACAAACCCTGACCGAATAAAGCACCTTAACTAAAATTAAGGTGCTTTTCTTTTTAAAATAGCTTAATGACTAACAAAGTCACAATAATTATTCATTAGTCGAAATACCAGGTATACGATAAACAGCCAAATCTATATGACCTTGAATCTGCAGCTGATCAGGATTAAATATGTATGATTTAACAATTGATCCTGGAGGAAAACGATCAATGGTGTATGTAAAATCAAAATGCACTTCATCAGCTTCATTTACCTTAATTGCGGAAGTAGGCACTACTCCGCCGTAACTATACTTTTCACGCGTATCAGCATCCTCTACAGAAAAAACAATCTGAAAAGAGGACTGTTGACTAACGTTATAACCTACTCCTTTACAGCGAATAAATGCGGGAAATGCAGAAAATGCAGGAGCTAAATCAATAAAAGACTGAGTTCCATTAAAATCTGTGCTGAATTCTTTATCAAGTTTTCTTGGCAAAAATTGATTTCGCTCAAATAATGTAAGACCTGATATTTCATCCACGTGAATTGCTCGATATACCTCTCGAATATCTGGCCGCTCCTTATCAAGCTGAATGATGTAATCCGAAAGGGTATCTGCAGAAGAATCTGCCAATTGAAAAGCTTTCATTGGATAATTTAAATTCTTGGTAAACGCTTCATCCAACTGCCAGAAACGAGCTCCTGTAGCAGTTGGTATACCATTTACTTCATCAGGAATTAACGTAAACAATTCCTCATCGACATGCTCGTAATAAAAGAACATACTATGCGAAATATTGATGTTAAAAAGGAATACAGTAATTGTAGCAGCTAGGAACGGAAAAGAAATCCATTTGGCTTGTATGCGATCAATTAGAAAAGCCAAACTCCCATAAAAAAGAATGATAAAGTATGCAGCTGCTCTATTTTCAGGATAGTTTATGCCAAACACTAAATTTTGTAACATAACGCCAACTAACCCTACAGTAAAAAATATCATCAATGTATTCTTTGCACGAAAAAGCTTCTTTAATTTGAGCAAATTAAATGCCAAGGAACCAACTATTATTCCTGCAAGTAACGTAACAACTATATCTAAATATATTCCTTCACCCATCCACACATACTTGGTTAACGAATGAACGGTGGTGCCATAAAAATCAGAATCAGAGCCTAAGTACAGCTTTCCTCCTTGCTGAAGATCCAAGGAATATTTGATTGCAACAGCAAACGGAATAAGTGTACCTAGGGATACGAATAAGGATAACCTATCTTTCTTGACATAATTAAATACGGCTAAATACAGTATCCCAAAAAGTGCCAACGGCAAAAAAGACAGGTTACTGTATATTGCTAATACCCAACTAATGGAAGCTAAAATAGAGGATTTTCTGCTATTCTCCTTAAAAGTAATACAGGTATTAAGGAGAGCAAATGTCAAAAAAGCAAGGGACATGGCATATCCTCTAGCCAACCCAAAAAATTCAAGCAAGAAAACTGTTAACGAAATACTTAACAAAATAAAAGCAATGCTACTTTTTTTGTTTAAGAACCTACGAAATCCATAGATCGAATAATAAAATAGTGGAAATGCCAATACACTTGGTAACCTAAAAACCCAAATAGCATCTGAATTGAAGATCCTATAAAATAAACCACCTAAAAAACTAAGCAAGAAGTGATTATTAGCGTCGACATATCCTGAGTATGGAAGAAAATTCCAATCCATCATGTAGCCGTTCTTTGTAATAATTTCATCATGAATATAAAATACGGTTACGGACCTTATAATAACATAGATGAAAAGAACTACAAATAAAATGTGTGCACCTATATTGAGCTGCCGACTACTTAGTTTATCCATTAGAATGGTACATTACAGAGAAAAAAAGTTCTACTCTACTCTTTTGAAGTTCAAATGATAAAAGTGAAAGTCCGGATTAGGCAAATCGATTGTAAACCCATCAACATTACTTTCTTCTACTGTAAAAGTAACATACCCTTCGGGTAAAAAGCCGTCATTGAACTTAATCTGAAAGGTATCATCTTCCCAATGCTCCATTTTAGAATTGAATAACTCCTTCGCAGGGTTTAAAATTACTTTAAGTGTTTTTTTATCAAGTTTAACTACAGCAGTGCCGTACATTTCGTCTTCGTAGGTTCCGGTATACTTTTCAAGATCAACAGAGGGCTTGGTTTTCTTCTTACGCTCTGCTATTTTTTCTTTGCGCTCTTTTTCCAATCGATCCTCGTACCGTTTAGAAAAACCTAAGTAAAGATCTGCCCAATCTTTTTCTCCTTCAGTTTGCATAAATTCATCTAAAATCGAATACATTAATGCCGCAGGAAGTGAAGACTCATCATTAGTAAGTACAACAAATCCTAAATTTTCTTGAGGAACAAATCCAATTTTAGAGATAAATCCAGGAAGGCCACCGCCATGATGTGCTACCTTTTTTCCATCATAATCAAACAAAAACCAACCTGAACCATATCCTTTGAAATTAATCCCATTTGATTGGTCAAAACGAGAAACCGACTGAGGTGTTTGTAGCGATAGCAAATAATTTACAGTAGCGGATGAAAGAATAGTATCGCCGTTAAAAACCCCATTATTAGTCCACATTTTTAACCAATTACTTAAATCCATAACACTAGAATTAAGAGCTGCTGCACCTCCAGAATTATCATAATTTAGAAATGCAGATGCTTTTCCTTTGACATGCGGTATGGCCAAATTGTCACTTGTAGTAAATTGAGTTGTGGAGGTTTTTGAAGAGGTCATTCTTAATGGCTCAAAAAATCGGGTTTCAATAAAATGGTCCCAGCTCACTCCGCTAATTTTAGCCACCAATTCTCCTGCTACTATAAACATGATATTATTGTATCCATAAGATTCTCTGAAGGAAGTTTTATTTGGCAACTTAGCAATTCGCTCCATAATTTCAGCGCGAGAGTAGTCCGTTCCATACCACAGTAGGTCCCCATCAAACGTATTATAACCGGACCGATGAGCTACTAAGTCCGCAACAGTAAAGTTAGCAGTTGCGTATTCGTCATACACTTCAAAAGTTGGCAATAAGTCTACGACTTTATCACTCCATTTTACTTTTCCCTCATCTACTAAAATTCCGATTGCAGCGGCCGTAAAAGCTTTACTTAATGAAGCTATCCCAAAGACAGCGTTTACATCCATCAACTCACCAGACTCTTTACTTTTAACCCCATAAGCATTGCTAAATACCACCTGCTGATCCTTTACTACAGCTATACTCATTCCGGCGATATCATAGGTATTGAAAGCGGATCTTACATAGTTATCAAACTCTGCATACTTCCCTTTTACCGAACGCTGGGGATTAATATCTATCGGGTATTTATCTTCTTTTGTCTCTGAATACTCTTGAGCAAATAATGGAGAACCAACTGCTAATATAAGCGCACTAATAATTACTTTTTTCATTGTATGTAGTATTAATATGAACCACTTCTTTTTCTAACGAACCACTCCAAACTAAGCAGTCCAAGTAGCAAGAAGAAAATCCATTTATTGTTAATCAAATCTGTTAATTTGGTTTGAGAGTAAGAGACAGCTGTAATATCCTCTCGGTTTTTAATGGCTTCGATTAATTGGTCAGCATCACTTAAAGGAAAAAACGCTCCTCCATGTTGTTTACTCAATTTTGATAGAAGCTGATGGTTGGCTCTGAGTTCTAAAGACTCTATTTCAATAGGCAACACCGTCAATATTCCTTTTTCTTGCAATTCTTTTCCGCCAGATACAGCAGTAGCGATATACGTATACTCATCTGCAGGCAAGTTACCGGCATTTAAATAAAATGCAGATGATGTCTTACTAAAGGTATAGGGATACTCTTTACCGTTACTATTTTTAAGAATAATCCTTACTTCACCCGTATTTACCAATTCATATGTTTCATTATACAGTTGAGCCTCAAAAACTACTTCTTGATTTTCTAGTAACTCATTATCTGTAGAAAGACGAAACAAACTTTTATCCGACTTCACTGACAAATATTGGACAGACTTGCTCAGTAATTCATCAAAATGGGCGGTTGTTTGGTTATTTTGGTAATCAGAAAGTGGCCATCTCCAAAGTCCTTCACCAAAGACAAACCCATTTTTTGATCCTCCATCTTGAAGAAAAAACCAAAGTGGAGTTTCCGTTACAATACC
This sequence comes from uncultured Acidiluteibacter sp., assembly GCA_965660325.1. Lineage (GTDB taxonomy): Bacteria > Bacteroidota > Bacteroidia > Flavobacteriales_E > Vicingaceae > Acidiluteibacter. The sequence goes on along the minus strand of CBFHZL010000122.1, from coordinate 3,123 downwards.
TCCCATTTTCTGAAACAACACAGGATAGGATGAAACGGTTGTTATGAGTTTCCCAAAAGGGCTGGTTAATGGAGGAAATTGTGCTATCTGTTGACCAACGTCCTTACTTAATGTAAACAGTGGGAAAGTAGCACTTACCTGCGCAGTTACATCTGAATACTCCGAACCTACGGTACTTGCTGTTAAACCGGTAGAAATCGAATTTAATAAGCTTATGTTAGTTTGCTGACCAACGACAAATAAAGAAGATACATTTTGCATACCTTCCATTTTTGCCAAGTCCGCAGCTTTTGCAGGCAGGTTATGATAAATTATAAGATTGGCGTCTTTTACTTGCCCATCAAAATCATCCATTAAAACGATCTCAACTTCATAATTTTCATTTTTTTCGATTGACCTTTTAATTGCAGCCACATCAGGATGGGGCGCTTTTGCTACCATTTTTATTTTTTCTCTTCCATCCAAAACATCTACGTACGCAGTAGCAGTATTATTCAAACCGGTGTATTCTCCATTCGCCATTTCCAATTGAACTGTAAACTTCTGTAACCCTGTTTCCTCAGCAAGAATTACCGCCTGAAATTCTTCAAAATAATCGTTGGAGTCGTAATTCACCTCAGTAGAAAATACATTTTTCCCTTTATGAAAAATAGAGAGATTGGCAGATTTTCCTGCTAATTGTTGTGCATTAAGCTGAATAGATATTGGAAATTGATTCCCGAAGTAGGCAATCTTATTTGCTACCACCTTCGATACTTGAGCATCTTGTAAAACGCTAGTATCCCCTAGACCAATTGTGTATAACGGAAAATTGGCAGCAAAACTAGTGTATAATGGATTGCTTCCTTTATTGTAAATTCCATCTGAAGCTAGCACAAGGGCACCCACATTTCTATTAGTATACCTATTTTGCACTGCCGACAATACCGCCGACAAGTCAGTTTGTGACTGGTTCAATAAAAGCGAATCCATTTCTGTAAACTCAGCGCCAAAAGTATAAAAAGACAAGTCAAATTCTTGTCCTAGTTCATCTGACAGGTATTGTACTTGCTGCGTATACGCTTGTTTTAAAGCAACCGAATCTTTTCCTAAATCTATACTCTCCGAATTATCAAGGGCTATAACAATGATAGGAGGCTCTACCATTCTATCGATATATTTAATAAAAGGAGAGAGGAGTAAAAAAGCCAAAAAAGAGACCACTAAAAACCGAAGTGTCGCTAAAAGGCGAACTATGGTTGCAGATACATCCTTTAGTTTATTCTTTTTTCGGTAAAGTACAAATGCATAAATACCCCCTAAGGCCAAACAAAAAAGAATGAACCAAAGCGGGTATTTTGTTATGATTGAAAAATTCACGTAGTGTGGCTCCTATTTAAATTAGGTTAACATTGCTCCACAAACATTGATTGTTTGCCCAGAAACGTAAGCAGACATGTCCGAAGCTAAGAATAGGCAAACATTGGCAACATCTTCCGTCTCTCCAGCTCTGCCTAATGGTATTCCTTTCAACCACCCCTGCATCACATCATCACCTAATTCTGCCGTCATTTCTGTGGCAATAAATCCGGGAGCGATAGCATTACAACGAATATTTCTTGATCCTAATTCTTTGGCAATTGACTTCGTAAATCCGATTATTCCTGCTTTCGATGCTGCATAGTTAGATTGTCCTGCGTTTCCATTTACACCAACGACGGAGCTCATATTGATAATCGAACCTGAACGTTGTTTCAACATGGTGCGTTGAACGTGCTTAGTGATATTGAAAACTGACTTCAAATTCACGTCAATTACTTGCTGAAAATTTTCTTCAGACATCCGCATCAATAGACCGTCACGAGTAATTCCTGCATTATTAACGACAACATCTATTGTTCCAAATTCAGCAACAATATCAGCGATTAATTTTTCTGCTTGTGCATAATCTGCTGCATCAGACTGGTAACCTTTTGCCTTGACACCATATGCAGCCAATTCTTTTTCTACTTCATTTGCTCTATCTGGCGAAGAAACATATGTAAAAGCCACTTGAGCTCCTTGCTCAGCAAACTTTAATGCTACTCCTTTGCCTATTCCTCTTGTCGCTCCTGTAATTAAGGCAACTTTTCCTTCTAATAATTTCATGTATGGTTGTATTAATCAAATTCGAACTATCAAATATAAGTAAAGACTGTTGTAAATCGGTCAGAAAGTAAAAGATAAAATAGGGCTATAAAAATCGTCTAGTTCGGATTATAATTTCATAAAAAAGCCCCTTATCTTAAAAGATAAAGGGCGTTTTAGTTTATATAATTGCTGAATTAAGCGTTCACGCCCATTAGTCCAGCCATTTTTGCACCAATTTCAGCAGGAGATTCTGCTACAGTAATTCCGCAAGCAGCCATAATCTTCATTTTAGCTTCAGCAGTATCATCTGCACCGCCAACGATAGCACCTGCATGCCCCATTGTTCTTCCTGCAGGAGCAGTTTGACCTGCGATAAAGCCAACTACAGGCTTCGTTCCATGCTCTTTAATCCAGTTAGCAGCATCTGCTTCCATATTTCCACCGATTTCACCAATCATGATGATACCTTCCGTTTCTGGATCATTCATTAATAATTCAACTGCTTCTTTCGTGGTTGTTCCAATAATTGGATCTCCACCAATTCCAATTGCAGTAGTAATTCCCAATCCAGCTTTCACAACTTGGTCAGCTGCTTCGTAAGTTAAGGTACCTGATTTAGAAACGATACCAATATTTCCTTTTTTAAATACAAACCCTGGCATGATACCTACTTTTGCTTCTCCCGGAGTAATAACTCCCGGACAGTTAGGACCTACAAGTCGACAATCTTTATCTGCGATGTAATTCTTAACAGCAATCATATCTTTAGTTGGAATACCTTCTGTGATACAGATAATCACTTTGATTCCTGCTTCAGCAGCTTCCATTATTGCATCTGCTGCAAATGCAGGTGGAACAAAAATAATAGATACATCTGCTGCAGTTGCTTTTACTGCATCAGCTACCGTATTAAAAACCGGCTTATCTAAGTGCGATTGCCCACCTTTGTTTGGCGTTACACCACCAACAACGTTTGTACCGTACTCAATCATTTGCCCTGCATGGAAAGTACCT
>CBFHZL010000121.1:0-7498 GCA_965660325.1 uncultured Acidiluteibacter sp. | reverse complement strand
AAAAAACTAGTTGTATTCTCAGGAGCAGGTATAAGTGCAGAAAGTGGACTAAAAACATTTAGAGACAACAATGGGTTATGGGAAAACTACAAAATTGAAGATGTTGCTACACCTCTTGCTTTTCAAAGGAACCCGGAGTTAGTTTTGTCGTTCTATAATGAACGACGCAGACAGCTTAGGAAGGCAAAACCCAACTCAGCTCACAAAGCCTTAAGTGCGCTTGAAAATCAATTTGATGTCACTATAATCACTCAGAATATAGACAATTTACATGAACTAGCCGGATCTAGCAATGTTATCCACCTGCATGGCGAACTATTAAAAGCAGAAAGTAGTATTGACGCTTCTCTTATTTATGAACTGGATGAAAAAGACATTTATCTGGGTGACTTATGTGATAAAGGAAGTCAATTAAGACCACATGTTGTTTGGTTTGGAGAAGAAGTCCCTATGATGTCCAAAGCTCTGAGCATTGTAAGCGAGGCAGATATACTGGTCACAGTTGGAACATCACTAGAGGTGTACCCTGCAGCCGGTTTAATATCAGCCACAAAGCACAACTGCACGAAAGTAATTATTGACCCAAAAATACCGAACATTCGAAATAAGGATCATTTCATATTTATTCAAAAAAAAGCCAGTGAAGGTATTTCTTCACTGGCTAGTATACTGTTTGATTAGTTAATTAATCTGTAATTACTAATTTTTGAGATGCAGTCTGAATTCCATCTAAACGCAATCTGTAAAAGTAAATTCCTGATTTCAGATCAGAAACATTTACTTCTAATCGACCACTTAATCCATTCAATGTTGAGCGCTTAACTAAATTCCCCAGCAAATCATAAACTTCTAATTGCTGACTAGCATAAACCTTATTTAGGTTGTAATTAACATTTAACTCATCTTTTGCAGGATTTGGTCCTATAGATAAGTCATAATCAATTTTGGCAATTTCATTTACACTTACCACTTCCTGAATATTATACATTAAAATAACAGAAGCAGAATCATTTGGGTTTGCTCTGTCATACACTACATATCTAAAGCCCATTTTTCCATACATATACACCTTATTAAAAGGGGTACCTCTAAAATAATTATTTGGCTCGTAATAAGAAGCTAGTGTTTTGTTGGTATCACCAGGCTGAACAATGGTGGTGTCAGTTGGCTCTCCAAAACGAATAGGCTGGTTACCTGTTCTATCATCTCCCAAACATGTGGCACCCCAACAAAAGTAATTTGATGTACTATCAACAATCGGATCTAATTCATATCGCTTAAGGTAAACAGAAAGGGCATTATTGTTTATATTCTTCACGTAAACCTTAATTGTTGGAGGAATAAACATCGTATCTAACCCTGCCTTATCAACAGATAAAAAAATGGTATCACCTGTTACATCTATCTTTTTCTCCGGATCAATCAATTGCAAACTTTGAGCAAAAGTCATGCTCGCTATCATAGTTGCAAATGCAAAAAGTAAAATTTTCTTCATAATTCTTTCTTTAGTATAATTACAAATATAAGCTTTCATTTTATAATGAACTCACTAAATGAGATTGTTAAAAAACACACTTATAGTCAAATACTTGAAAGAAAATCAGTCAAATCATCTTCTCTTCTAATTTCTAGTTTTTTTCTCAATTTAGAGCGTGCCACATCTACACTACCAGGTGAATTATTTAGAAAATCAGCAATCTGTTTTGAAGTAAACCCTAACCGAATTAATGAAGCTAATCTAATCTGGCCTTTTGTAAGATCGGGGAAACGATTTTTTAAACGCTCTATAAATTCAGCATCTACTTTCTCAAACCTCAACTTAAATTCTTCCCAATCCTTTGATGGTTTTATACCCAAATTAAGCTCTCGCTTTACACGTGCTATATCTTGTTCACTTTGTGCAGTACTTAAATTCTCACTTAGCTCCCTTAGTAGGTTATTCTTTTCAATTACCTCTAAGGTATAAGTCGTTAATTCTCTTTCACTTTTAGCTACATCTTTCTCAAGCCCAACAATCTGCTTTTTAGCCAATGCTATTTTTTGCTCATTAATTGTTCTCTTAAGCGCTTGGTTTTGTGTTCTAACTACAACAAAAACGATTACTCCCAAAAACAACATCACTGCAAAGAACTGCACGATAAACAACTCATACCAATGTGGCTTAATTTCTAGTTGAACACTCGCCGTTTCAAGGCTTGTCTTACCTAAGCTGTCAATTGCTCTAACTAAGAATGTGTACTCACCCGGAGCCAAGCGTGTGTAATTAATACTTCTTTGAAACCCACTAGACCTCCATTCCTTATCATATCCTTCTAGTTTATATTCAAACTTTATAAGCTTGGGAGACTTATAGGAAGGTGCAGTAAATTCGAATTCGATATCCCTGTAATCCGAAGCTAAGGAGTAGTAACCATTTAAATTAGCGACCGTAGTGTCTCCATAGGATAATCTTTCAATTACCACTTTATCGATTTTATCGTTGCTGTTTATAGCCTCAGGGTTAAATACTGATACTCCTTTTACAGTAGGATAAATTAAAAAACCATTTTCAAGCTGCAATGAGCTAGATTGAAATCCACCATTTGTTTCAGCGTCTCCCATACCATGAGACTCATTAAAAACCTGACAAGTCAAAATGTTCCTAGTTTTCGTTGATCTTATTAAATCATTTCGTTTAACTCTAAAAACACCAACATTGCAACTTATCCAAAAATACCCAAACCTATCTTCTCGTATTGTTGATATTAAATTATCATATAAACCGAGCTCTTTATCAATTACGTGAAATTCTTTTTCTCCATTTAATCGCAAGTTTAATCCAGCACCATACGTGCCTATCCAAAAGTTTTTATCTTCATCAAAATAAATAGCCCTTACCGAATTACTAGATAGCCCATTCTCAACTGTAAGAGACGAAACATCCATCCCTTTTAATATTTTAACCCCGTCACCCTGTGTGGCTATATATATCGAGCTATCAGGCGATGTCGTAAATTGTACAACTCTAGAATCTAAAACTCCTTCAGGTATAATATTTGACCATTGATTATTTTGGCATTGAAACACGCCACCTCCATTTGTGCCAACTAAAAGTCTATCCTGAATACTATCGTAATATATAGCAACTACAACATGACTTTCTGCACCCCAATTCTCTATCCAAGTGAACTTTTTGCCAGTAGATGGATTGCCATGAAATAATCCATAACCAAAAGTAGCTAGCCATATATTTCCATCATTATCACTTGCTATAGACCATACACTCTCACCAGGAGGTGACATTTCTTCACCGACTTTTGCTATATCTCCTGTTGAACTCTCTATTTTATATAAATTTCTACCATTGGTACCTAACCATATATTGTTTTGAAAATCTTGATGAACAGCAAGAGCAATCTCAGTCGATATACCTAAATCTTCTTTACTGATTGCACTCACGCTATTCTTACTAAGCTTAGATAACCCTCTACCATTCAAACCCATCCAAATAATATCACCATCTACAAATAATGTATTTATAGTTTCTGAAGGAAGTTGTTTTGGATTTAGCACCTCTAATACTGTCGAATCTTTGAACTTTAACAACCCTTTTCCATTGAGCGATAGCAAAAAGTCATTATTTGCAGTAATTACAAGGTTATGATTAGAAATAGAGGATTGGAATTCACGGACGCGAGTTGCTAGCATTTGATCCCGATCAATTAAAAATATACCGCTCTCATTTGCAAAATATATGTTATTTGATTCATCTACATTTATTGGCCTGCCATGAGTAGGATGCATACTTCCTTGGACGAATTGGAACGACCCGTGCCTATCTGACAACCTGTAAACACCTTTTGATGTAGATATCCATATGTGATCATTCTTATCTACGACAGCACTTTCTAGTAAATTAGACTTACTTAGCGTAGTATCTAAATTCACATCAATCTTTTTGTCATTTATAAAGACTAAACCTCTATTATGAACCAATGCTACTATTGTCCGATCAGATAGTTCAGAGATACTATTCACAGCATTTCCAGGAAAGCCACTTTGCTTATGAAAATGAATAACTTCTCCATTTTTGTAACGAAATAAGCCATTTGTTTCAGTGCCAATCCAAAGAGCACTATCACTAGATTCATACAGTCGTACAACTCTTTGATATGCAAGCTTCGGATGATTTAACATTTCAAACCGCACACCATCGAATCGGCAAACCCCTCCAAATGTAGCAATGTAGAGATAGCCTTCACTCGACTTTATAATATCATTTACAGAATTTTGAGGCAATCCATCTTTCGTTGTCCAGTTTTTGACACGGATTTCAGGTGACCATAAATGGTCTTGCCAATCTATGTCTTGAGCACCTAGTTGGCCATTATGAATACATATGGATAGGAGAAAAAGTACGAACAAATAGGGAATTTGTCGCACTCTAGGTGGATTAGTAGCGAGCATAGTAGATAAGTATGCTATAAATATATAAAAAAAGACGTAAAAAAACCCCTTCTGATTTCTCAAAAGGGGTTTAAATTTTATAGTATTCTACTAGAGCGTTTGTTTCACTTCTACTTCTTCATAAGCTTCTATGATATCACCTTCCTTAATATCGTTGTAGTTCTCAATATTAAGACCACATTCATACCCTCTAGCAACCTCTTTCACATCGTCTTTGAATCGTTTAAGAGATCCAAGTAATCCTGAGTAAACTACTATTCCGTCGCGTACAATTCTTACTTTATGATTTCTCAAAATCTTACCATCTAATACCATACAACCTGCAATGGTACCAACTTTAGATATCTTGAACGTTTCTCTAATTTCCAATGTAGCTGTTACACGCTCTTCTATCTTAGCCGCAAGCATTCCTTCCATTGCAGCTTTGATTTCGTCGATAGCTGCATAAATAATTGAGTAAAGTCTAATATCAATCTCTTCTCTTTCTGCAATTTTACGTGCATTTACTGAAGGTCGTACTTGGAAACCAACAATAATCGCATCTGAAGCAGCAGCTAACATAACGTCAGACTCACTAATTTGTCCAACTGACTTATGAATTACATTTACTTGGATTTTATCCGTTGACAACTTCAGTAATGAATCAGATAATGCCTCGATAGATCCATCCACATCACCTTTAATAATCACATTCAGTTCTTGGAAGTCTCCAATAGCTATACGTCGACCAATCTCATCTAGTGTAATGTGCTTCTTCGTCCTTACGCCTTGTTCTCTAAGTAACTGTAAACGTTTAGTAGCAATATTCTTCGCTTCTCGCTCATCATCCATTACTCTAAACTTGTCTCCTGCATTTGGAGCTCCGCTTAGACCTAGCAATGAGAATGGCATCGAAGGACCTGCCTCTGTAATTTTCTGACCACGTTCGTTAAACATGGCTTTTACTTTACCATAATGAGGACCTGCTAATAAAACATCTCCCATTCTGATTGTTCCAGATTGAACTAATAATGTAGAAACGTATCCACGACCCTTATCTAATTCAGATTCAATTACGGTACCAACACCGTTCTTATCAGGATTAGCTTTCACATCCAACATTTCAGCCTCTAGCATTACTTTTTCAAGTAAGTCATCAACTCCCTGCCCTGTTTTTGCAGAGATTTCTTGAGCTTGGTATTTACCACCCCATTCCTCTACTAAGATATTCATTTGAGATAGCTCTTCTCTGAGCTTATCTGGGTTTGCAGCTTCGCGATCTACTTTGTTAAAAGCAAATACAATTGGCACTCCTGCTGCTTGAGCATGATTAATGGCCTCCTTCGTTTGTGGCATCACATTGTCATCTGCTGCAATCACAATAATTGCAATATCAGTTACCTGAGCACCACGAGCACGCATAGCCGTAAAGGCTTCGTGACCTGGAGTATCTAAGAACGTAATTCTTTTACCACTCTCAATTTCTACGTTGTAAGCCCCAATATGCTGTGTAATACCGCCGGCTTCACCTGCAATTACATTCGCTTTACGCACGTAATCCAAAAGCGATGTTTTACCGTGGTCAACGTGACCCATTACCGTAACAATAGGATATCTTTCACTTAAATCTTCAGGATTATCTACCTCTTCTTCTACAGATTCTTGCTCTTCGGTATCTACAAATTCCGTTTCAAAACCAAATTCCTCAGCAACTATAGAAAGTGTCTCTGCATCCAAACGTTGGTTGATTGACACAAACATTCCGAGGCTCATACAAGCTGAGATAACGTCGTTCACACTTACGTCCATCATCGAAGCTAAATCGTTTGCAGTTACAAATTCTGTTACCTGCAATACTTTTAATTGAGCTTCTTGTTCCTCGATATCCTTTTGAGTCTGCTCACTTACAGCATCTCTCTTTTGCCTTCTATATTTCGCCCCTTTTGATTTGGAGTTATTTCCTTGTAGACGAGCTAGTGTCTCTTTTACCTGATCTTGAATTTCCTTTTCAGTTAATTCTGGTTTCGGCTCAGACTTTCTACCCTTAGCACCTCTTGGCCCTTTTCCTCTTCTTGCTTCTCTCTCTTGCGCAGTTTCTTGAGGCACATTGCTCAGTCGTTTTCTACGTTTACGTTTTGGCTTTTCTGTTTCCTTTTTATCGGAAGAAGATGCAACAGGCTTCTTCGCAGCCTTAGATGGCAATTCGATTTTTCCTAGAACTTTAGGACCATCAAGCTTCTCATAGTTCGTCTTGATTTCCTCTCGCTCTTTAGAGGTTTCTTTAGCAGCAGCAGCGGTAGCCTCTGCTTTCGCAGCAGCCTCTGCCTTTTCAGCTTCCAACTTATCTGCCTTTGCCTTTTCAGCAGCAGCAACTTTATCAGAAGCCTCCTTTTTATCTGCCTCTTGCTTCGCCTTTTTAGCAGCAGTTTCTTCTGCTTTTTTCTTTGCTTCAGCTGCAGCTTCTTTTTCTTTTTCCTTTTTGGAACGCTTATCTGGACGAGTCTTTAGGTTTAAGGCTTCCAAATTGATCTTTCCGAGCACTTTTGGACCGCTTCCATCTTCATCACCGCTTGCCTCTTCAACAGGAGTAATCTCTACACCTTTATCCTCTTTTTTCTCTTCCTTCGCCTCTTCTGCCACAACCTCCTCAGCAGGCGTTGCTTCTTGCTTCTCTTCTACAGGCTGAGCTTCTTCTTCAACAGCAGCTTGTTCCGCATCAGCTTTATCTGCTGCTGCTGGGGATACATTTTTAATCAAGACACCTTGATCATCATCTTCTTCGGAATCAGCATCTGCAGCATTTTCAGCAGGCTCCTCTTTGGAGTCAAGACTAATTTTGGCACGCTCATTACTAGGCAGTGTCACTTTTTCTGACTCTTCCTTAGCGCTCTTCTCCGATTGGAACTCATTGGAAAGAATCTCATAAGTAGCGTTGTCTATCTTCGTATTCGGATTGCTTTCAATAGCAATATCTTTTGAAGAAAGAAAATCTACGATGGTACTAATACCAACGTTTAGTTCTCTTGCAACCTTACTTAATCGTTTCGTTATAACCTTATCAGACATATTGTTT
>CBFHZL010000120.1:0-7681 GCA_965660325.1 uncultured Acidiluteibacter sp. | reverse complement strand
TTACCTGCCTCTGCAAAAGCTAGGCCATAAATTGTCGCTTGTGGATTAAGCGATACGGGATATCTTAATTCCATGGTGTATTTACTTACCACAGAAGCTCCTGTGTTTGGTGATAGGTCTCCATTTCCATAACCTCTTAGTGCAATAATTTCTCTACCATCTAGTGCAAAGTTGCTTAATCCGTCACCCCCTAGGTAAAAACGTTCAAAAGGAGATTGTCCTAACTCTCGATTATATAACCCCAGGAAACCAAACCCCATTTTGGTATTCAATACTAAGTCACCTAAGATGCTTGTAAACCAAGAGGTATTGAACTTCCATTTATGGTATTCAATATACTTGTAGCGCTCTTGAGGAGCCATAGCGTCATAATCTCGATCACCATCAAATACAGAGTAAGGTGGAGTAAACTGCAAGCTAAATGAAGTTTGCGACCCTGATCTAGGATAGATCGGTGCATCAACTGAATTTCTTGATAGAACCGTTTTAAAACTTAAATTATTGGCAAAACCATCCGAGAACACAAACTGTGTGTTGTAGTTATCTAAGGTGTAGTATTGATAAGAAACTTCGTTATATAGTGTAAAGAAATCATCAGGAACTTCTAATCTTCTACCCAAACCTACAGATGCGCCAGTAATATATATTCCTTGCCGTTCTGGGTTTTTAACGTCAACTCCATCTATTTTTACTCGCTTATCCTTTCCATTTGTTTGCACTGAGTGAAATACACTTACAGAAAGAGAGTTGGGTTTTCTTCCTCCTAACCATGGCTCAGTAAATGAAGCGTTGTAGGACTGAAAGAATCGACCATTCGATTGTGCTCTTAAACTTAATTTTTGGCCATCACCGGCAGGCAATGGTTGCCAAGCTCCTTTTTTAAAGAAGTTACGCGCAGAAAAGTTATTAAAGGAAACCCCAAGGCTACCAACAACTCTATTTCCACCCCAACCTCCAGAAAGCTCAATTTGATCAGAAGGGCGCTCTTCAACTACGTATTCAATATCTACCGTACCATTTTCTTGGTTCGGAATAGGGTTTACTCCAATGGTTTCTTGGTTAAAGTAGCCTAGCTGAGCTAATTCTCTATTGGTACGTATAATGTCAGCTCTGCTAAATAATTCACCAGGGCGAGTTCTAATCTCTCGTAAAATTACGTGGTCATTGGTTTTCGTGTTTCCTTTGATGGTAATTTTGTTGACCGTAGCTTGCTTTCCTTCTCTTAAGCGTATTTCAAAATCAATAGAATCGTTTCTTACGCCTGTTTCTACTACATCAGGTTGGAAGAATAAATATCCCTGATCGAGGTATAATGAACTAATATCTCTTCCGTTTGGATCCATAAATAATCGCTGATCCATTAGCTCTTGATTAAAAACTTCCCCTTTGTCGATGTTTAAAATCTTATCCAATTCTTCATTGGTGTACTTTGTGTTTCCAACCCATTTGATATCACCAAAGTAATACTGTTTACCCTCTTTAAGTTTAATGGTAAGACCAATGTTTTTTTGATCGATTTTATAGGTGGAGTCGCTCATTATTTTTGCGTCTCGATATCCCATTGCATTGTACTTGGCAATAATGGCTTGCTTATCTTTCTTGAACGCTGGCTTCACCAATTTGGAAGTCTTGAAGAGGCTGTAAAATTTCTTTTCCTTGGTCTCCTTCATTAAACGCTTTATTTTTCGATCGCTTAATGCCTCATTACCTTCTATCGTTAGTTCTTTAATTTTTACACGCTCTCCTTTGTCTACAGCAATAGTTAGAATCACGCTGTTATAAATTAGTGTGTCGGGAACCTCAATCAGCTTCACAGTTGCATTGAGGTATCCTTTGTCAGTGTAAAATTTTTGAACTTTTATGCGAGTCGATTCCAATAAATTCTCAGTAATTAGTTTTCCTCTTACCAGCTTTATTTCTTCTCTAAGTGTTTCTTGCTTTCCTTTTTTAACTCCTGTAAATCGGAATTTAGATAGTCGAGGGCGCTCTGCTATATAGATATCCAAGAATATTTTATCACCAATAATTTCGGTTGCTGAGATTTCTATATCGGTAAATAAATCTTGTTTCCACAAGTTAGTGATGGCATTGGTAATATCATCGCTAGGTATTTTTATTTCTTTACCTATCTCCAACCCTGAGATGGCTCTAAGGGCGTTATTATCGAAGCTTTTTACTCCTGAGACGGTTACTCCACCAATGATGTAGGTCCTAGGGGAAGAATAGTCAATATCGTCCATACCCGCGTTGGTAGAAATTTGACTGAACCCTGAGGCACTTGCTAGTAGTAACGTTATTGCTATGAAAAAGTACTTCATGAGTTGTCTTCTGTTTCTAATTGTTCGCTAATCTTTCCAAATCTTCTTTCACGCTGTTGGTAGCTTATTATTGCCTCTTCAAGGTCTTTTTTTCTAAAATCAGGCCATAAAGTTGGAGTGAAATACAGTTCAGAATAAGCGATTTGCCATAGTAGAAAGTTACTAATTCTGCATTCTCCACTTGTTCGTATGAGTAATTCTGGATCAGGAAAAGCGGCTGTGCACAAGTGCTCTTTAACGGTATCTTCTGTTATCGAATCGACTGCTAATTCGCCTGCCTGTACTTTAGATGCTATTTGTTTTGTAGCATTGGTTAATTCCCATTTAGCACTGTAGGAAAGTGCTAGTATTAAGTTTAACCCAGTATTTTGTTCGGTAGACTTAATGGCATTCTTGAGCTCTGAAGAGCAATTGTTTGGTAAATTATCGAGGTTGCCAATGGCATGCAGCCGAACATTGTTTTTATTCAATGTTTTGGTTTCCTTACTAATGGTGAGCACCAATAAGGTCATAAGAGCAGTTATTTCGGCTTTCGGTCTATTCCAATTTTCTGTTGAGAATGCATATAGCGTCAAATAATTAATGCCAATTTCTGCAGCACCTTCTGTTACCGCACGAACAGATTCTACTCCATTCTTATGGCCAAAAACTCTAGCTTTGCCTTTGTTTTTTGCCCATCTACCATTCCCATCCATTATAACGGCAATGTGTCTTGGAAGTCGACTCTTATCAATAGTACTCATTAGATTTTCTGCTAAAAAATGCCTGCAAATATCTTATTAATAGTTGGCATTTAAAAATTGGAAGGACAGCTGTTCTTTTTGGTTAATCGGTAATTTAATGAAGCACCGATTACTGAATACCAGTCATTGTCGTAAGACTTAGCATTTTCAAATAGTAAACGTTCAGGGTTGATGGTTGGTAAGCCGTCCATATCGTCTTTTCCAGTTTTTCTGAAACCCCACTCTGCAGAAAGCCCTAAACGCCCGAATAAGTTAACCTTCATACCGACGCCAAATGGGAGTGCGACTCCCCAAGTATTATCTTCTTCGCTAGCCGAACGAATTTCTTCCTCATCTTGCACCGTAGTTGGATTGTATCGGAATGTAGACACACCAACAAATAAGTAAGGAGAAAAAGCGCGTGTGCTATTCCCAATTTCATATTCTAAGAAATTAAATTCGATTTGTCCTGAAAGTTCTAATAAGTTGGATTCAAATGAGGCTTTTCGCATTTGCCCAAATTCCAGGTCTGCTATTTCATCGCTCCCTTTTATCTCTGTAAATAATACGGAAGCCTTTAACGCATACCTAGGATTTAAATTATAGCGAAATATACCTCCAATTGCGAGTGATCCTGATTCATTGCTAAACTGTTGAGTTGGATTTAACTCTCCATTATAATTGCCTTTTCCTACGAAAAGACCTAATTCAGGAATCTTTTTCTGAGCAGTGGCACAAAAAAATAGGCCTATGAATAAAACGCTAAAGATGTATTTCATGCGATAAAGTTCGGAAATTCAATTAACGTAGTAAAGAAAGAAATCGTATGATTTTTAAAATTTAGGTCGACTGCGTCTTCTGGCGAGTAATTTCTTGGTCACAGTAATTGTACCGGTCATGAAGTGGTCATTTTGTTTGGAGTCTCCTCTTATTTGACCCGGAACACCATTTGCGCCATTTTCACTTGAGATGAATGGCCTTAAATCATCATTTCCTCCATTAGCGGCAATAATAGCGTTTGGATCGTAAAATAAACCACCTACATCATCGATGTAATCGGTAAACGTAACCCGGTGAACAAATTCTACTCCAACAGACCAATATCGATTAATAGTTTTTGCAACTCCTATACCCAGTGGGACTGTTAATGTTGTTCTTTTGTATTTATCTTTTTGCCCAGGTAAACCTTGGCCTTCTGTTCCAATGGGTTGTAGAGCAACCCAGTCGCCGTTGTCTAACTGACCTTTAGGATTGAAATACATAAATCCAAGTCCACCTAATAAATAGATGTCCATTTTTAAAGCTCGATTACCCCTTACTCCACGAAGTCTAAATGCTCCATTTCGTGAGTTTTGCAATAGGTAGAGCTCTCCCATAATGGATGCTTCCCATATGTTTGATCTGAAATGAAGGTCTCTAGCTCTTCTGAATTGTTCTTTGGTGTATTTATCGTCACCTCTTAGTAACCCCCAAGTTACATTAGCTCTTGCCGAAAAGTTCTTTGTTAATTGATATTTAAATCCTGCAGTTACTGTCATTCTAGTTGCTGCAAGGTCGAGGTCTGTAAAGTCATTTACTCCTATATCATTTCCTCCACCCAAATCACCGAGGAAGTTAGTAACCCCTACACCTCCGAAGACTTGTTTTCTGTACCTCTTCCATAACTGAGCACTAGCTAAAGAAGGTATGAAAATAAGTAATAATATAAATCCGTATCGTTTCATATAAAATATAATCGAGAACAAATATAGAAAATCGAGGACAAAAGTAAACTACTTTTTTCGACTAATTGCAGGAAAGTGCTGATTGACTATTTATTTCTTCTGTCTAAACCCCAGTTTAGCTTGTTTCTTAGGCTTGAGATAAACGTTTGGTTCGGCAGTTGAATCAAAGATATTTGGAAGTCAGCCTTACGTACTGTTATTTTTTCATCTGAAGTAATGTTTTCCGATCTTGAATCTAGCGCTAACAGACTTTGTTTTGCGCGTGTTTCAATTTGGAACTCCAAGACTGAGAAATCATCAATTACAATTGGTCGAACATTCAAGTTGTGAGGGGCAATAGGAGTAATGGTAAAATTTCCTGTTCCTGGCATCATGATAGGGCCACCACAGCTTAGTGAGTAGGCAGTGGAGCCTGTTGCTGTAGAAACAATTAATCCATCAGCCCAGTAAGAATTAAGATAATCTCCATCTATATAAGTATGAATGGTAATCATACTGGAAGAGTCTCTTTTAAGAATACTGAGTTCGTTTAGCCCAAAATTCAACGAGCCAAATATGTTGTTTGTTGTATCAACTTGTATAAGCGTCCTTTTATTGACACTAAATTTCTTTTCTTGAAGGCAACTAATGGCATATTCTACCTCGGCTGTAGGGGTGTTGGATAGAAATCCTAGTCGTCCGGTATTTATTCCTAGTATAGGAATGTTGGAGTCTTTAATGATGGTAACTGCGTCGAGTATCGTGCCATCGCCACCGATGGAAATTAAAAAGTCAGTATCTAGATCGAGGGAGTTATTTTGGAAAGTCTTATAGGTATCAAGATTTTCAACAACTCCATTTAGCTCTGGAAGTAATGGCTCGTAAATGAAGGCTTGAGCACCATGGGTATTTATTGCTGCAAAAAGCTGAGCAATTTGTTGTTGATTGTGTCGTTCGATCTGCCGACCATAAATGGCTATTTTCATAGGATTTATATTGGTGATACAAAGTGAATAAATAAACCTGACTCTCCCAACTTATTAAAGGAATATTCTAATCGCAATACCATGTCATAATAAGTGACAAAATCGAGCGACGCGCCGGTACCAAATAGCATAGTATTTGCTAGGTTGTTTTGTGGGTACCCTTTGTCATCATTTACATAACCAAAGTCGGTGTACACACTTGAGTAAATTGCAAAGTGCATTCGATTAAATTTTTCGGTCGGCACTAGTGGTATTTTATACACTCTAGGTCGCAATAAGTTATACCTAAATTGCAGTTTAGCTACTCCGATGTCTTGTCCGTCAATTACATAGTATTCATATCCTCTTACTCCACCTCGATACCCGGTTCCGTTTTCTAGGAAATAGGGTGTGTCATCATTTAATGAGAAGGTAGTGCTTGCTGAGCCCGCAATGGAAAATCGTTCGCTGAGTTTTTTGTAGGTTCGGGCCCTTAGTGTGGTATTGATAAAGTCTGGAGAATGCTTGAAAACTCCTAACCCTATTTTGCTAATAGCGGCAGAGAGAAAATGTCCTGAAAGCGGATAATTCTTTGAATCTCTTCGATCTCTTAGAAAGGAATACGTCAGTATTAGGTACTCATTTCGAGTTTTTTCATCTTCTAAATAGTTTGGGTTAAGTCCAAATATGGTATCACTTACCAATACGTTATTATAATTTATGGACAAATTGTGTCGATTGAAAATCTTCTTCCGATAGTTGAGGCTAACTCCTGCCGCAGTATTTTGGTATACATACTCGTTCTCATCTCTAAATTCAAGTCGCTTATTATCAAAACTATTATAAGGTATTTCTCTTCTTCTGAGGTAGCTGCCTGCAAAACTTAGCCCTAAGGTTCTCGCTTTGTTGATATATGGTATGGCGTATGAAAGCCGGATTCGTTCTCGATATCCAAGTTGGAATGTGAAGCGCATGGTTTCGTCTCTGCCTCCAATGTTTTTCAGCGTAAAAAATGCACCATAGTTGAGTCGTTTCCAATCTATATCTTCCAGCCAAGTGTTGATGTTATTGTCATCAATTTCAAATATGGGAACAGGAAAAAAGTACCACCTTTCTGTCACTAAAATGTAAGCTGTTACATAATTTCCTTCGGTTACGAGATTAATCTTTACATAGTGAAAGAGGAGGGTGTTTAAAATATTTTTTCTCGATTGTTCGAGTGCGGCAGAAAGCTCACTGCCTTTTGCAGTGTCTCCAATTTGTGGAGTGATTTCTCTTGTGATGATATAGTCTTGGGTCTTTTTATTGCCAATCAGTAGAATGTTTTTTAAAACATACGTTTTGGAGGAGTCCAAACGAATGGACCCAGATGATTCGACTGCATCAATTTCACTAGCTTGCCCAAAGCTTACTAATGCCCAAAGCAAAGGAAATATAAAAAGAAAGAGCTTTTTGACCATCTAGATATTTAGGTAGTGTATAAACGCGTCGAAGCGTTGTTTTAAATCATCTTCGCTACCACTTTTATCAAAGGAAGCAATAATGGTGTATTCGTACCTGGTGAACGTTTGCAAAATAGCACTCAGGTCATCTTTATTGGTCTTGATGGTGACTTCTAGCTTTGTGGAGTCCGGATTAGATTTTACGTAGGAACTAAGGATTTTTCCGCCATTACTTTCAATAATGTTAGCAATCTCTACCAAAGAATAATCATTGGTATTCATCTCTAATTCTATAATTCCTCCTGGTTCTTTAAATGCGGCAATGGAAGAAATATTTTTGATCAGATCTTTTTGGCTAATCATGCCAACATAGTTCTCCTGCTCATCTAGTACAGCAACTACACTAATGCGGTGTTCGCTCATGGTACTGATTACCGTGTATATATGGTCTTGACCAAATACAGATGGGCGGTCTAACGGAATCGTTAATTCATTCAATGGTTTCGATGGGTCATTCAGATCAAGTAAATC
>CBFHZL010000119.1:0-7759 GCA_965660325.1 uncultured Acidiluteibacter sp. | reverse complement strand
TTATGATGAAATTTTTAGTCCTGTGCGTATTACCGTAGCGCCTATTCTTGTTCTTTCAGGTTTTGTACTGGCAATTGTTGCCATTATGAAAAAATCAGACTAATCGAATAACCTATTTTCATGGATGTTTTAGAAGCAATAATCCTCGGAATCATCCAAGGGTTAACGGAGTTTTTGCCTGTTAGCAGCAGTGGACACATAGAATTGGGTAAGGCCATTTTGGGTGTTCAGCTAGCGGACCCACTTCTTTTCTCGATTGTTGTGCATGGAGCTACTGCTTTAAGTACAATTGTCATTTTTCGAAAAATTATCATCGACCTATTTAAAGGGCTTTTAGTCTTTTCTTGGAATTCAGAGACGCAATATGCCTTTAAAATTATTTTATCCATGATTCCTGTGGGAGTTGTTGGAATTTTATTTGAGGAGCAAATCGAGGAGCTATTTGACGGGAATGTATTTTTTGTCGGATTAATGCTTTTGTTCACAGGGGTATTGCTCTACTTGACTACAAGAGCAAAAGAACGAACAGGTGATGTAACCTTTAAAAATGCGTTTATTATTGGGTTGGTACAAGCCATTGCCATTTTACCAGGTATATCCCGCTCAGGTTCTACCATAGCGGCTTCCCTATTGTTGGGGATTAATAAATCAAAGGCTGCTCAGTTTTCTTTTTTAATGGTACTACCTCCAATTTTAGGAACACTGTTATTGAAAGTATTAAAGTTTGTAGAGGTTTCAGGTGCCGCGGAGGAAACTGTTTCAATGACCTCTCCAATGATTCTGTCTATAGGTTTTGCAGCAGCATTTATCTCTGGATTGTTTGCTTGCCAGTGGATGATTAAAATCGTTCGAAACAGCAAGCTTCAATATTTCGCTTATTACTGCTTTATAGTAGGAGCTATCGCTATTGGATACACATTTTTAGGAGCATAAAATTATGGAGAATCCCTATGTAGAAGGTGAAGTAATATTGATTGACAAGCCGCTAGAATGGACTTCTTTTGATGCGGTAAAGAAAGTAAAGAACGGCCTTCGGAAAAAGTATCAGTTAAAGAAAATTAAAGTAGGTCACGCAGGCACTCTTGATCCATTGGCATCAGGACTCTTAATCATTTGTACTGGTAAAAAAACCAAGATCATTGAGTCTATCCAAGCACAAGCCAAAGAATACACTGGAACTATAAAGCTTGGAGAAACAACACCAAGTTATGACTTGGAAACAACGATTGATGAATCATATCCCATAGATCACATAACATCGGATTTCATGCAAGAAGCTGCGGCTTCTTTTGTAGGTGAAATCGACCAAATGCCTCCTGATTTTTCAGCAAAAAAAATCGACGGGCAACGTGCGTATACCCTTGCCAGAAAAGGAGAGAAACCAAAACTAACGGCTAAGAAAATCCAGATTTATGCATTTGACATCGATGCTAAGGATTTTCCTTATGTGCACTTTCGAGTAGCTTGTAGTAAGGGAACTTACATTCGTTCATTGGCGCATGATTTTGGAGCGGCTTTAAAAAGCGGAGGCCATCTCACCTCACTCAGAAGAACCAAAATTGGAGACTACCACGTAGATGACGCATTGGAAATTGACAATTTTTTTGCTTCACTCCGAACAATTTCAGCATGAAACGATTTAAGTTTTAATTCTTAACTTTGCACTCGCAAAAATTGACTCCATAATTTAATACTATACAGATGAAGTTATCCAAGTTCAAGTTTGAGTTACCCGAAGAATTACTAGCAGAACGTCCTGCAGAAAATAGAGATGAGTCCCGATTGATGGTGGTTCATAGAGAAACGGGTGAAATCGAGCATCGGATGTTTAAAGACGTACTCGATTATTTTGACGAAGGAGATGTATTCATCATGAATGATACGAAGGTTTTTCCTGCTCGTTTATATGGTAATAAAGAAAAAACTGGAGCAAAAATTGAAGTTTTCTTACTGAGAGAACTTAACAGAGAGAGCTTATTGTGGGATGTATTGGTAGATCCTGCACGTAAGATTAGAATTGGAAATAAGTTGTATTTCGGTGATGATGATTTGGTTGCAGAAGTAATTGACAATACTACTTCAAGAGGGAGAACGCTACGTTTCTTATTCGATGGATCTCATGAGGAGTTTAAAGCAATAGTGGAACGTTTGGGAGAAACACCGCTTCCAAAATATATTCAGCGAGAAGTAGAGCCAGAAGACGAAGAGCGATACCAAACGGTATATGCGAAAAATGAAGGTTCTGTAGCTGCACCGACTGCAGGAATGCACTTCTCTAAAAACTTATTAAAGAAAATGGAGATTAAAGGAATTGACTTTGCATACGTGACACTTCACGTAGGTTTAGGTACATTCCGTTCTGTAGAAGTAGAGGATCTAACGAAGCATAAAATGGATTCTGAGCAAGCTGAGGTAGACGAGGCGAATGCAGAGATCGTAAACAGTGCTAAGAAAAATAAGAAAAAGATTGTCGCAGTTGGAACCACAAGTATGCGTACTATTGAAACCTCTGTTTCAACAGATGGTTTATTAAAGCCACATAAAGGATGGACAAATAAGTTTATTTTCCCTCCATATGACTTTAGTATTGCTGATGCAATGATTACTAACTTCCATACGCCAGAATCTACTTTATTGATGATGACTGCAGCTTTTGGTGGTTATGACCTAATCATGAAAGCTTACAAAGAAGCAATCAAAGAAAAATACAGATTTTACAGCTACGGAGACGCAATGTTGATCATCTAAATAGATGAGACGGTTTGCAATTATAGTAGCAGGTGGAAATGGCAGTCGGATGCAATCTGAACTTCCGAAGCAATTTATTCCCATAGGAGGAAGGCCTGTTTTAATGCGGACCATTGAGCAGTTTACTGCTGTAGATGAAGAAATCACAATTATACTTGTTCTCCCAAAAGAACAAATAAATTATTGGCAGGAACTTCAAACGAAATACGCGTTTGAAGTTCCTGTTCTTGTTTCTGAAGGTGGCTCCACTCGTTTTCATTCGGTTAAAAATGGACTTGCTTGTATCACTGAGCCTGGTCTTGTTGCTGTGCACGACGGTGTACGCCCTTTTGTGAGTTCGACTACGATTACATTAGGATTTCAAGCCGCAGCAGACTTTCAAGCTGCTATACCAGTTATCGATGTAGTGGATTCTGTTCGGAAGGTCTCTGGAGAAACAAATGCCGCCGTAAATCGCTCGGATTATCGACTGGTGCAAACGCCACAGGTTTTTCAGGTTGAATTGCTTCAAAAAGCTTACGCACAAGACTATTCCTCAATCTTTACAGATGATGCTTCCGTAGTAGAAGCGCTTGGACAACCCATTCATTTATTTGAGGGTAATCGAGAAAACATCAAGTTAACGACTCCATTCGACCTGAAACTAGCAGAAATACTTCTGGCTTAAGCCACCTTTTCAACCGCACTCTCTTGTGTTATTTTTCCTGATGGAGTATTCTTTAACCAATTAATTCCAGGCTTCTTCCCTTTCTCAAACGAACCATAGTGGTTGGACAACCCCAAGAATTCTGCTCCATTAATGGTCGCCCATTCAAGCAATGTTTTGGTCGGAACGCTCGGATATGCTTTGCTAATCACTTTTAACTCATCTAATACCGATAGGCTGTAATTACTCGCTAAGCTATCCGTACCGATGGTACATTTCGCAGCTTTTTCAAGAAATAAAGGAATGTTCGGCAGCGTATCTTCGATGTATTGATTTGCATTCGGACAAAAACACCAAAACGGGGCAGGGTGTGATTTTATTACGAGGTCAATGTCTTCAGCTGAGGTAAAAGTGTTGTGAACGAATAGTAAAGGACTATTGGTTGGAAGTTGATGAAGGTAGCCTTGTATAGAGCTTTGATGTCCTCCTTTCCAGTCTGCCATTGAAAGACCAAAACTTTTGAGCATTTCTGCTAGTCGGCCTGTTCCTGTTTGATAAAAGGCATTTTCATCTTTATTTTCTTGATTGTGGATGCAAATAGGTGCACCTTCTAGATGTCCATTTTTAATCCGATTAAAAAGAGGTGGAGATACGGAATAAGGGCTATGAGGAACGATGCTGTTGCGCAGCTTTAGTTTCTCCAGCTGACTTTGCAGTAACTTTGCTCCACTATAAATAGGTGCTGCTTTTGATGCATCAAACCCGAATAGTTCAATAAACGTATGATAGCTTATTGAACTTTTTTGTTTAGTTGTGAATGTAGCGTTGCCATTTGAAATATCTCCCACCGCTACAATACCATTTTTATACATTTCTGCGTCAGCATGGGTAATCGCTGCTTGAATTGCTTCTGCTGTTGCCTCTCGCTTACTTTGCAGTTCTTTTACGAAGCCATCAATGTGCTTGTGCTCCGTTACCTTTCCTTTTAGGTGAGACAATTCAAGGTGGCAATGCGTATTGATAAAGCCAGGACAAAGGACTCCTTCAAAAAATTCGATTTGACCCTCGGGAAGTTTATCGGTGCTGTCGAAAACCTTAATAATTTCCCCATCATCAGCAATAGCAATTGCCCCATTGATTATGGGTTTTCTGCTGATTGGATAAATAATATCTGCGCTTAGGTATCTCATAGATCTTGAACAATGAGGACAAAAATAAACATTAACTTTGCCCCGAAATGGAGAACAAGGCAAAAAAGAATATTCGGGATTTAAGTGCATCAGCACTCACTGACTTTTTTACAGCTAATGGAGAAAAACCATTTAGAGCCAAGCAGGTGGATGAATGGTTGTGGCAAAAAGGGGTGAGAAGTTTTGACGAAATGACCAATTTGTCGGAAGCGCTTCGCACAAAATTGAAGGAGCACTTTACGATCAATGCAGTGCAAGTAGCTGAAAAACAAATCAGCAATGACCGAACCATTAAAAATGCCTTTGAGCTCTACGATAAGAATATTACCGAAGGAGTGCTAATCCCTAGTACTACTCGAATGACGGCTTGCATCTCTTCTCAAGTTGGCTGCAGCTTAAGTTGTAAGTTTTGTGCTACAGGTAGATTAAAGCGGTTGAGAAATATCGATGCCGATGAGATTTTTGATCAAGTTGTGCACATCAAACAGCAAGCCGAAGAGCATTATAATACATCGCTCACCAATATTGTTTATATGGGTATGGGTGAGCCTTTGTTGAATTACAAAAATGTATTGGCCTCTATCGATCGCATTACTTCTCCAAAAGGGTTGGGTATGTCACCCAAACGAATTACCATTTCTACAGCAGGTATTGCTAAGGCGATAATTCGACTTGGCGATGATGAGGTAAAATTTAACCTAGCCCTTTCGCTGCATGCTGCAAATGATGAAAAACGCGACAAAATAATGCCTATTAATGAGCAGAACAACTTAGCTGTTTTGGCAGATTCGCTTAAGTACTTTTACGAAAAAACAGGAACTCGAGTAACTTACGAGTACATTATCTTCAAAGATTTTAATGATGAAATAGAAGATGCCAAGGAATTAGCCGCATTTTGTAAGCATGTTCCCTGTAAAATAAATATAATCGAGTACAACCCGATTGATGATGGGGAATTTCAGCAGGCAGATACAGCGAAAGTAGATGCATTTGCTGCGTATTTAGAAAGCAAGAATTTGGTTGTTAACATCCGCAGAAGCAGGGGCAAAGATATTGATGCTGCTTGTGGGCAATTGGCAAATAAGAACGAAGCAGTCGTTCACAAAGAACTGAAATAAATAGTGGTTGTTCTATAGCTGAAAATTACTGCTTAAAACCTATTTTTGGAAACCAAGTAAATGCAATATTCCTTAGCCAAAATAAAAGCGCCAATCCAACAGGAGATGGATACGTTTGAAACTCACTTTAGAGATTCGATGAAATCGCAGGTGGCGTTATTAGACAAAATCACCCATTATATTATCAAACGAAAAGGGAAGCAAATGCGGCCGATGTTTGTTTTTCTTTCTGCTAAGTTATTTGCTGAAACCACTGAAAAAAGCTACATCGCAGCTTCATTGATTGAACTGTTGCACACGGCTACACTTGTGCACGATGATGTGGTAGATGAATCCTATCAACGGAGAGGATTTTTTTCAATCAATGCGCTGTGGAAGAATAAAATTGCGGTATTAGTCGGCGATTATTTACTTTCTAAGGGCTTGCTGCTATCTGTTGATAACAATGGCTTTGATTTATTGCGAATAGTCTCTGATTCAGTACGTAAAATGAGTGAAGGTGAGCTCTTACAAATCGAAAAGGCGAGGCGGCTTGACATTGAAGAGCCCGTTTACTTTGATATTATTACCAAGAAAACGGCTACGCTGATTGCTTCTTGCTGTGCGACTGGGGCAGCATCAGTAGGCCAGCCGAAGGACGTAGTGGATAGAATGCACCAATTCGGAGAGTTAACGGGCATAGCCTTTCAGATAAAGGATGACTTATTTGATTATGGGAGTTTCAAAGATATTGGAAAGCCGGTGGGCATCGATATCAAAGAAAAGAAAATGACGCTTCCTTTGATTTATGCATTAAACAATGCAAGTAAGCTTGAACGAAGGAGAATAATAAAAATCATCAAAAATCACAGCGAAAACTCTGAGAAAGTTAAAGAGGTTATTAATTTTGTGTTAGCGAGCGGAGGTATTGACTATGCCACAGAGAAGATGATAGAATATCGTGATAAAGCGATTGAAATTCTTTATACTTTTCCTGACAATTTAGCCCGCCAATCGCTAGAAGAATTAGTAATGTACACAACCGAAAGAGTGAAGTAAGATGATGAAACAAGTTCTCTTTGCAATCCTAACAGGATTACTATTTGCTTGCGGTCAACCCGAGCCAAGTCAAGAAAAACCAAAAAAGCCGCTTACCATGGATGATGAGGGGTACACAGGAAAATACGAAAAGCGCTATGAAAATGGTCGATTGCGTATACAAGGAAATATGGTCAATGGTAAGCGGGAAGGTTCATGGAAATATTTTTATGACAATGGAATGCTCTGGAGCAAAGGTTATTATCAAGATGACCTACAGCATGGCATGTCATCAGTGTACTTCAGAAGCGGCATTCTGAGGATGCAAGGCGAGTATGCGAATGGTGAAAATGTTGGTATTTGGAGCTTTTGGAATGAAGAGGGAGAGTTGATCAAGAAAGTGGATGTCGAGAAGGAAGGCTTTCCTGAAGTAGAATAGATTTTGATTTACTTTCCATTTGAGCTATACTTTTGTATTTTTAGTTCTATTTATAACAATTCAACGCATTGATTCCACAAGACAAAGTAGCTGAGATTATTGAAACTGCCCGAGTTGAGGAGATCGTTGGAGACCACGTAACCTTAAAAAAGCGGGGATCAAACCTATTGGGTCTTTGCCCATTTCACAATGAGCGAACACCTTCATTTACGGTATCACCCGCAAAAGGCATTTATAAATGTTTTGGTTGCGGTAAGGCTGGGAATTCAGTTAACTTCTTGATGGATCATGATCAATTGAGTTATCCGGAAGCACTTAAAACACTAGCGAAGCGCTACAATATTGAAGTTGAGGAGCAGGAACTCACCACCGATCAGCGGCAACAATTAAACGAGAAAGAGAGTTTATCCATCGTATCACAGTTTGCTGCTGAATATTTCAAGGAGCAGATGATGGAAACGCAGAAAGGACGAGCCATTGGATTAAGCTATTTTAAAGAAAGAGGTTTTTCTGATGCAACCATCGAGAAATTTCAATTGGGTTATAGCCCCGACGAGTGGTCCGCATTTACCGATGCAGCCTTGGAGAAGGGTTACCAATT
>CBFHZL010000118.1:0-8011 GCA_965660325.1 uncultured Acidiluteibacter sp. | reverse complement strand
CTCTACTTCCCATTCACTAGCAGATCCTGTTTCTATCCATGAAAGAATAGCATCGTTTGATACAGTTGTAACTGTATTTGCAGTAGGAATAGCACAAAAAACAGTAGTTAGGCCTACGCTGATCGAATCATTGCAAGTTATATCGTTAACTGAACCAACGTAAATATCCAGTGTATGAGCTCCAGCTGCTGATAAGTCAGCAGTAGTTGTAAATGTTAAACTATCTGTACTAGATGGAGCAATATTGGTAGAAAAAGTTTCACATACTGCTGCTAGACCATCTACTGAGTAACAAAGTTGAATAGATGTAATCGGAGCACTTCCTTGGTTATTAATACTTGCTTCAATTGATTCTGTTGAAGTAAAACCTCCTATTGCAACTGCAGGTTGAACAATACCATCCATTGATGGGTCACTTAAGTTGTCAAACACAGAAATGTTATCTACGGCAAACCCGTCTCTAGAAACAGAACCATCAGAGCTAAAAACAAACCTTATTTTAGCATTAGATTCACCTGCAAGTCCAGTTAACGCATGAGAAGCGGACCTCCAACCTGAAGAAGTTCCATCCCACCAATCGTTGCTGCTGTCATTATACCAATTAGAGATACCCGAAGTGCTATTCCCTAATTTGGTCCAAGTTGCACCTCCATCAGTTGAAACTTCCATCCAACCTTCATCACAGCATGATTCTGTTTCATAATTGTGGTCAAACATAATGATTGGATCATTTGTAAAACTAGAAAAGTCAAATGTTGGTGATTCTAATTGAGAGTTTTCAGAATTATTATATGCACCTGTTAATGATGTTACCCAAGCTTGAGTACCACATTCAGCACTTGAGTTAATTACTGAACCTGCAGGTACACCATAACTCCAAGAACTATTTGTTCCTGCAGATATCCAATCACCATCACCTGCTTCAAAGTCCTCTATGTAAGGAAATGAATTCACAATTTGAGTAGTTGTAAGTACCGAAGATAGCGTATCATTACATATGTAGTCATTAGATGAAGCTATGTAATACTCTAAAGTATGAACACCTACTGCAGACAAATCTGCCGTTTGGCTAAATAGGAAAGTGTCGATTGCAGTTGGATTAATACTTGGTGAAAATGTTTCACAAACCGGAGTTCCATTATCTAAAACATAGCAAAGCTGTAAGGAAGATATAGTAGATGTTCCTGAATTAGCTATAGATACTTCAATTGACTCCGAATTGGTGAACGGACTAGTTGTTGAGTTAGGTCCCACTAAAGAAAACATAGTTGGGTCGTTTAAACTAGTTCCAATTAAAATATTGTCAATTGCAAATCCATCTCTTGATACAGATCCATCAGAACTGAATGCGAAACGTATTTTAACACTGTCTTGGCCTGCTAAACCTGTAAGGGCATGAGCAGCAGTTCTCCAACCTGAAGATGAACCATCCCACCAATCGTTACTACCGTCATTATACCAATTAGCTAGGCCTGAAGTAGACGTCCCTAATTTAGTCCAAGTCGCTCCTGCGTTGGTTGAGAACTCTACCCAACCTTCATCACAACAGCCCTCTGTAATGTAATTTTGATCAAAACGGAGGATTGGATCATTTGCAAGAGCCGTAAAGTCAAACTCAACGGATTCTAGGAATGAATTCTCGCTATTGTTATAATCCCCAGTTAAGTTTGTTACCCAAGCATTCGAGCCACAGCCATTACTTGAATTAATAGCTGATCCTGAGGGCGATCCGTGAGCCCATGAGGAGTTTGTTCCTGAGGCGACAAAACCTCCATCGTTGGCTTCAAAATCCTCGAGATAAGGAAACGAAGTCACTTGTGCATTGACTTGAAAGCTGAAGACAGCAAAACAAGCCAGTAAAAAAGTGTTAGTTTTTCTCATAATTTACAGTTTAGTTTATAAATAAGAACGTCGAAATTACTCTTTATAATCCAAAAATTCAAGTTTTAAATGGTATCACTGAATAGGTTAATTACCTAATTGAACCAAAATAGGTTCATCTATTAAATTTTTTCCCAACAGTAGCCTAATATTTGTACTATCTAAACTCTAAAAATTGACCCAATGAAGAAATCAAATTCGCTACTCTTAAGCTTATTTTTCATCCTTTTCTCTTTTTCAGTTTTGGCATCAGGTGTTGAAACGCTAAAAATGAAGGGCGAAATATTTCTATTGACTGAAGATAATAAAGACTCTAGAATTTACGTGTACAATGGTAACAGTATTATTGATAGCACAAAGTCTACCAAGTCTGGAAATTTTGAAGTGGAATTAATACTCGGCTCTAAGTACACTGTAGAAGTAGTTAAAGAAGGGTATGTGACAAAAAGATTTATCGTTAATGCACAGGTTCAAGATCCTTTCAAAAAAGTTCCGCATTTTAGTTTCTTGTGTGAACTAATTCCAATTGATAAAAACTACGTACTTAACTCAGATTTTCCGGTAACTATTATAAAGATGAATGAACGTAAAGGAAAGTTTCAATATAATAGTTCTTACACCAAAAATGTAAATCGATTTAACGAGGAGTATCAGGATCAGATTTCTCAAAAATTTCAATTTTAAATTATATTGGTATTTATAAAAGTGTAGGGGATTTCACTTATTAATATTTATCATGAGCACTGCTAAATTGCTTTAGGTTTTTAATATTTAGTAATTTCATGAATACCAACATATCAACCACTCTATCTATTAGAGTGGTTTTTTTTATGATGTCTCTTTGCTTGGATTTCTATCTTTCTATTTAGGATTGATGTGATGTCATAAATACCATCTTCATCATTTAAGCTAATTGAATCTTCCACTTCACCCAAAGCAGCTTCATTTATTATTAGTTGATTGTTTTCAATATACGGTAAGAATATCTCATTTTTAAAGCTTTTTAAGGATTGGGTAAAACTGTTTATTCTTCTACTGCTTAAAATTTTGTTGTATGATTCATCTGCTAATGCACTTGAAAAACCTCTAACTGTCAGCGTTATTGAATCGCCTGCACTAAGCTGTCTAGAAATGTATTCAAAAAGCTTATTTAGTTGCTCTTCTTTAGGTAATTGCCAATAAAAAAAATCTTCAATATCATCTTGTTTTGCTATTGAGGATTTGTTTTCAGACATGTATTTCTGCTGTTGTTTTTTATATTCTCTTAGGAGTTGATAATAATTTTTAGCACTAATATCTACAGATTTACCTGGCTTAGGTTCGTCATTGTCAAAGTATAGTATCAGTGGAAAATAGTCCTGAAGTGAATCGCTTTTTTGGGGTTTCTCGAAGTGGTTTATTTTATATGTAAATACATCATTGCAGCAATAGCTATTATTTTTAATTATGGCACCTTCTCGATTACTGGTGAGAAATAAGTGATTTTCATATTGGGAAAAATACAGATCATTCAAAGAAGAGTTAATTGCTACATAGTTCTCAGCAGAACTGCCGCCAGAAAGTAAGCTAATCTTAGCTTTGAAAACGTCAAAGCCTCCAAAAGATAATCTCCAATCACTAGAAAAGTAGAGTGAATCATTATCATAGAATGGTGTAATCTCATTTCCCGGGGTGTTAATATTGCTCGGAAGATTGGTTGGCAACAAATAA
This sequence comes from uncultured Acidiluteibacter sp., assembly GCA_965660325.1. GTDB lineage: Bacteria > Bacteroidota > Bacteroidia > Flavobacteriales_E > Vicingaceae > Acidiluteibacter. The sequence continues at coordinate 4,420 of CBFHZL010000118.1, read as the reverse complement.
TTTTCACCACTAATTTCACTTGCCCAGATATCAAATCCTCCTGATCCCCCGGGTCGGCTGCTTGCAAATAGCAAATATGGTTTTTCGTCAATTGATGCTACACAAGGTTGTGTATTTGATGCTCCAGGATAACGTATAGAAGTAATTGTAATTGGAGTCATTTTTTTAGTTGAGTCGAATATAGCGTAAGCAATATCACACCTCCTATTGGAGTCACATATACTAAAATAGAGTAAGTTATTTTCGTTATCGTAATATGGATTAGCAACTTGAGCTGTTGAATCATCTAAATTAAAAGTCAATGGTTTAGTTTTTTGCCATGCGTCTTCTATCTTTTCTGCCAAATAAATATGACTCTTTTTTTCGTTATCCTCTCCACTGATAGCAGCAAATACACCACTATTTTCAGAGATTAAATTAAACCCATAATCCGCATTCGGTGTGTTAAGCGATGTCCCCATATTTTCTAATTTAAAGGACTTATCTCTTTGTTTACTGCTAAAGTCTACCGATGCAATAGCCTGTTTCAGTTTTTGATATTCCAAACTTTCTCTATTTCTTCTATAGGGGGTTAGCGCTCGTTGATAATAACGCTTTGCATATCGATAATTACCTAGTTGATGATAACTTTCAGCAATCAAAAGACTCGTGTGGGAGTAATTTCTGTCGCGATCTTTATTATAAATTGGCTTTAATAGACTTACAGCTTGTTCAAAGTTGTTTATTTCGTAATTAGCAGCACCCAATAAATAGGCGCTTTCTATTTCTTCAGGGTAGGTCTCAACGTAATTTTCTAATAGGTCAATAACTGCAACGAACTGTTTCTCTTCATATGCTTTATTAGCTAAATAAATCACCTGTTTTCTACTTTGAGCCAGTGAGAGTAGCGTAAATAAGCAACAGAAAAGGGTTAGTAGGTACTTATACATTACATGAAGTTTGGACACTTCGTTCCGCGTTTATAATGAGGTTTATAATTGTTAATGAGGTGTACAATTGATATTTCCAATCCTCCCCTACGGTTGGTTGCTTCAGCAATTGCGGATGTAACAATGTCATAACTAAAGGAAACAGCCGTTTTTGTAAGTTCTAATCCTAAGTTAATTGCAGCTGCGTCATTATTCCTGTAAAAGATACCACCTGTAAGCGCTCTTTGTGCATATCTCGTTTTTTCAACATAGTATCGAAAGTTAGTTCCGATGATAAATTCTCGTGCTTCTCCTTGCATCATATAAAGCATGGTGGGTTGTATGTCAAGCATTTGGTGAGCGAGGAAGGTAGATGAGAAGTGGAACGTGGTACGCGTTTCTAAAAATTGCTCATCATCTTCAAAAAAGCTATTTTTTGGTTGTAGTAGATTGTGAAAGGCTACTCCAACTTTTATCGCATTATCCGAGTTGATGGCATAATTGACGTGGGTTCCTACTGAAGGATTAAAGTATGCATAACGGTCTTGGCCAAAATTTTCTCCTGTAGGATTGTTGGGGTTGTAGGAGGTGCCAATATACTGTCGATCAAAAGAAAAGTTATCCAAGTCAATTTTTGATTGTTGGTAAGACAGCGCAGTTCCTATGCTAACGGATAGCGTAGAGTCGTAATTTAAGTTTTGGGAATAGTTTAGGCTAAATGCAAAATTCGACTGAATTAAATTTCCAACACCTGCCTCATCTTGAAATAATTGCACGCCATAGCTGATTCGTTTCAAGTTGAATAAATTTTTCCCCTCTGCAGAGAATGCATAAGTAGAATAACCTTCCCCGACCGTATTCCATTGGTTTCTGTAGTTTCCTACCAACCGATATTTTGCATTGAAATTACCTGTGAGCGATGGGTTTAAATTAATTGGCGATTGGTTATATTGTGTAAAGTGAATGTCTTGCCCACTAACATAGTTAATGAGCAATAGGAATACTGATAATATGTAAACCTTCTTTGTCAATTTATCGAATTAGGGTTACATCGCCTTTATTAGAGTAGGTTGTACCATTGTAGCAAACCGCTTTTAGTTGATAAGCATAAACAGCAGGTGGGGCATTCTTTCCTTTAAATTTACCATCCCATCCGCGATTTAAATCATTGCTTTCAAAAACCATTTCGCCCCATCTATTAAATACTTGGAAGGTTAAACTTTGGATATTAGGGCCACGCACAAATAGTTCATCATTATTTCCATCATTATTGGGAGTAAACGCTGAGGGCACAAATACAAACGGCTCTGCGCATTGATTGTCATATACAGCTAGTCGCATTGAGCCGTTGTAACTGCAGCCTGTAGAATCATCAAAAATCGTTAGCGTATATAAGGTATCATAAGTAGCACGAGCAAGTGTACTAGAGTTGTTGGGTGTTTCTACAAGCGAAGCGGGCTCCCAGAAGTAGTTAAAAAATGGTTCTTTAATGTCAGAATTTAGTAGTACAAATTTACCTACAGGAGCAGTATCTTGAGAAATAGTAGGAAATAGTTGGTTTACTGCAGGAGGGCTAACTAAAACCACCACTGAATCTTCAAATCTACAACCTTCGTCGGTGTACATATCAAGGTGGTAGGTTATGCTCTGATCAGAACTAATTAAAATGCTCGAACTTGTATCTGACCCAATAATAAAACTCTGAGGACTCCAGAGGTAATTAATGGTACTGGAGCTACTCGAAACAATGGCCTCTATTAAAACCGTGTCTTTTTCACACTTTCGGTATTCATTATCGAGGTCAACTGTCAAGGAAGGTGTGGTGATAACAAATGAGATGGTTGTATCACAATTTGCATTACTTGCTTTTAGATAATAAGCTCTTGTTGTTTGAATATTGGATATAAAAAGAGTTTCTGTTGTGGTTATGGTGTCACTAAAGTTGGAGTTAGTTGACCATAGAAAATTGTTGGCTGTTCCTTTGTCGTTAGGTGTTATAACAACGTCGCCACCATTGCAAACCACTGTATCCAACAGGTTATCAATTTTTACTGATTGAAAAATTTCAATTGAGTCAGTGTAAGTAGAGTCGGTATTGCAGCCAAAGTTGAAGGCTTTAAGGGTTACTTCAAATTTTCCAGCAGTTCTTAATGTTACTCGTGGGTCAAACTGCGTAGAATTAATTCCATTGCCAAAATCCCAATACAAGGAGTCGTAATTTTCACTTAAATCAAAAAATTGAAAAGTAGCAGGGGAGCAAAGTGCGGTATCTGATATCGCAAAGAGTGGTTTTACTATGTCACTTATAACCTCTACTGTGTCGTAGTGATTACAACCTAATCCTACAAGTTTTATATAAAATAGAGTAGTGGTGTCTGGTTTTGTAGTCAGTGTGAAAACACCATTTGGGTTAAGCCGATTGCTAAAATTTCTATCTGTACTCCAAACTACATCAAGAACAGTTCCTGTGTAGTTGGCGGCAAGTGTAAGGCTATCGTTAAAGCAAATAGCCGTATCGTTTATTGGAAATACTTGAATATCATCATTAAATACATAAATGTTTTTTACTGTGGTATCCGTTGATCCGCAAATAGAATCACCAACAATTAATTGTACGGGATATAAACCGGGCTGGGTATAGTTGATGGATATATTTTTGTTGACTGAATCTACAATACCATTTCCATACGACCAATAAAAGTATTCATTAGCGCCTACTTCTGTTTCAAAATTTACGGTTGCAGGCACACAGACGCTATCAGCATCATACCTTATGGTTGCTGTAGGTAATACCTCTAGCGATATTTTAAACAAGGCATTTGAGCAAGAGGGTGAAACATTTACAGGAAAAAGTGGATTGCTCAGTTGGAAATTATTATTGTTTCTGCAATCCGCGCATACCGACTGGTAAATTATCCCATTTTCATCAAATCGGCTAGTACCTCCATCAACATGATCGCTAGTGCCATTTGTTCCTCCAAAGAAAGAACCAAATTCTAACTGTTCGGCATCTTTTGATAATACCATAAAATAGAAATTATAGCCGTGAGTTGAACTTTTAAGCGCATCAGGAGTAAGTGGCATTTGGGTCGATAAGGGCTGCGTGTTCGACCCTCCAGCTAGCGTATTCCCCCAGCCGGCCATGTAGATATTTTGACATTTATCCACCAGAAATGCAGTGGGCGTAATGTCTATCTTTCCCGTTCCTAATCGGCTCCCTACGGTAGTTGAAAAAATAGAGGTGGACAGGCTATCGTCTAGCTTTATAATAAACTGTCCAGCACCTTGATTAAAGTAATTAGCATTTAAAACAGGAAAATTGCCTCCTGAGCTGTGTCCAAATGCGTACACCCCATCAAAACGATCAACCTCTACGAAAAAGGCTTGATCATAATTTGAGGTTCCCACGTAAGTGCCTGACATTATTTCGCTTCCATCATCATTTAGTTTGAGTATAAAACCATCAGAAAGCCCACCATTGTATGTGTTCTGAAAAGAACTGCTGCCTGCTC
>CBFHZL010000117.1:0-8163 GCA_965660325.1 uncultured Acidiluteibacter sp. | reverse complement strand
TGGATAGACGAAACTCACGTTTTTAAATTCAATCGAGCCGTTGATTTCAATTTGGTCATCATTCGGCGAAATAATCTCTGGAGGCGTTTCTAAAAATTCGTTGATACGACGCTGAGATGCTGCAGCTCGCTGTACCAAAGAGGTAACCCAACCAAGGGCTGTAACCGGCCATGTGAGCATGTTTACATAGATGACGAATTCTGCAATGTTTCCTGGAGAAATTGGAGGTGTAACGCCTGCAGCTTTTGCTTCCAAGTATATCTTAGAGCCAATATAAATGGTAAAAATGGTGCTCAAACCGATTAATAAAATCATAATCGGCATAAACAGTGCTTCTGTTTTTACAAGGTCTAAGTTTTTTTCTTTGTAAGTAGTGGCTTCACGATCCAAGGTTTTGTTCGCATATTCTTCTTTCACAAATGATTTAAGAATACGTATGCCTGAGAACGTTTCCTGCGCTAAAGTCGACAGGTTAGAAAGCTGTGCTTGTACCGCTTCACTTTTTTTGTTGATGACATTACTCACGTAATAAATCAAAATGGATAAGATCGGAAGTGGAGCCAAGGCATATAAGGTAAGCTCCACATTTATCCGAAGCATTACGGTAATGACAAAAACAAACAGGGTAACCAGATTAATGCTGTACATAATCCCTGGTCCTAAGTAGTTTCGCGTTCTACTTACATCTTCGCTGATCCGGTTCATAATATCACCGGTATTGTTGCGCTTATAAAATGGCATGCTCAACTCTTGGTAATGCGCGTAAACTTCATTTTTTAAGTCGTATTCAATCAGGCGGCTCATAATGATGATGGTCTGTCTGGTGAAGAATGTAAAGAGACCTTTCATTAACGCCATTACCATTACCAAAATCGCGAAAAAAGTCAGGCTCTTGCTCAGGTTCATATCCGCAGTAAAGTCAGCAATCCAGCTGATGTCTCCGTTATTGACAGCGGATGGGTCTTTACTTAAATGACGGGCAACTTGATCGAATGCTTCACGAATAATTTGAGGAGGGTAAATCGCAAAAATATTGGAGATAGCCACGAATATGATGCCGAGTCCTAAACGCCATTTATACTTGAGAAGATACTTATTTAGATACTTTAAAGAATTCATAAATTGTGCTTATTGCTACCTTTTAATACAAAATTTAAATACTATTTTTGCAATCGAATTTTGGGGGCGATAGCGCTTGCAAAAGTACCTATTATCTTTAGGTTTATTAGCAATTGATAATGTTAACTTTAGTAGTATGAATGAAGTAATTGATATAAAAGAAACTAAGCATGCAGAGAATCCTGTGATCAGTAATATGGTAACCTATGATCATGAGCAGGTAGTTTTTTGCCAAGATAATGCCACTGGCTTGAAAGCCATCATAGCAATACATAATACCACATTAGGTCCTGCATTAGGAGGTACCCGTATGTGGAATTATACCAATGAAGTAGAAGCACTAAATGATGTACTTCGTTTATCAAGAGGAATGACGTATAAAGCGGCCATTACAGGTTTGAACCTTGGTGGTGGTAAAGCGGTAATTATTGGTGATTCATACACACAGAAGTCAGAAGCCCTATTTAGAAGATTTGGAAAGTTCGTCAACAGTTTAAGTGGTAAATACATTACTGCAGAGGATGTAGGCATAAGTCCAAGTGATATGGAGTGGGTAAAAATGGAAACTGACCACGTAGCTGGCGTTCCTGTATCGTTGGGTGGTAGTGGAGATCCATCTCCTGTAACTGCTTATGGTGTGTTTATGGGAATCAAAGCAGGTGCTAAAGAGCAATTCGGCAGTGATTCTTTGAGTGGTAAGAAGGTGTTGGTGCAAGGTATTGGTCACGTAGGTGAGGTATTGGTAAAATACTTAACCGAAGATGGTGCTAAAGTTTACATCACTGATATCAATGAAAACCGATTAGCCGAAGTAGCGAAGAAATATGGAGCTGAAGTCATTTTAGGTGATTCAATTTATGACTTAGAAATGGATATTTATTCACCTTGCGCACTTGGAGCTACGGTAAACTCTAATACGATTCCACGTTTGAAATGCTCTATTATTGCAGGAGCTGCAAATAACCAGTTGGAGAATGAAGTCATTCACGGAGCTGAGCTAGTAAACAAAGGTATTATTTATGCACCTGATTTTTTAATTAACGCAGGTGGGTTGATTAATGTAAACAGTGAAGTAGCTAATTATGGACAAGATAGAGCCATGGAGTTAACTCAAAATATCTACAATACAACATTAGATATCTTTAAATATGCTGCGAAGGAAAATGTACCAACATATGCTGCTGCTAATCGATTAGCGGAAGAGCGAATTAAAGCAATTGGTAAAATAAAACAAGTACGATAAGTATAATTGATCAATACATATTTCACAAAGGGAGTTCTTTAAATGTTGAATAGACGAATTTTACGCGTAAAAGTAATGCAGGCATTGTATGCCTTTTTTCAATCGAGCAATACGGAGTTATCAAAAGGAGAGAAGGAGCTTTTTTTGAGTATTGACCGTTTATACGATCTGTATCTGTTTTTCTTGCAGTTACCTGTTGAGCTAGTAGATTTAGCCGATGTGCAACAGACAGAAGCTAAAAATAAGGCGTTGCCTACGCATGAAGACTTGAATCCAAACCGAAGTTTTGTTGAAAATAAAGTCGTAGAAAACCTGAGAGAAAACGAAGTGTTTCAAACGACCCTTAAGAATCGTAAGATATCTTGGGCAGCCGATCGCGACGATTTGAAACGGTTACTGAAAGATTTGCGCTCTGCCTCATTCTTCGTGAATTATATCAATGAGACTGATAAAACGTTTGAAACTGACAAAAAATTCATTTTAGACTTTTACAAGAAGATTGTAATTGATTCTGAAATGCTGTACCAATTGTTTAACGAGCGCAGTATTTATTGGGACTATGATGATGTAGATTTTGCTATTTCTATGGCTACCAAGCACATTAAAAAGCTGAAAGCTGACGAAGAAGCATCATCCATCATGGGCATGTACAAAGATGAGGAAGACGATAAAGATTTTATTAAAACACTCTTTAGAAAAACAATCGTTGATAACAATGAAAATACTGCTCTAATAGAAGAGAAGACGAAAAACTGGGATGTGGACCGAATTGCGGTGATGGATGTATTGTGCATGAAGATGGCAATAACGGAGTTGACGCAGTTTTCAAGTATCCCAATTAAGGTTTCTTTAAACGAATACATTGAAATTTCGAAGTTGTTTAGTTCACCCAAAAGTAAGGTGTTCATCAATGGAATTTTAGATAAACTTGTAATTGATTTTAAAGAAGCAGGCAAAATCAAAAAAATGGGACGAGGCTTAATGGAATAAGCTGATTAATTTTAAAAACTATATATCATGAAAAGAATAATTTATTTAGCAAGTGTAGCGGCACTATTTGGTTTTTCATCTTGCGGAAACGAGGCTAAAGCGCCGGTGGAAGATGTGCCAATTTCAACTGATATCATCAACATACCATCAGAAGAAGATGACAATACACCATTAGCAGGATTTGATTTTGAGAACATCGTTTATGAGTTCGGAGAAATTACTCAAGGTGAAAAAGTGCAAACCACTTTTAAGTTTACTAACAACGGAGAGGTAGACTTGATTATCTCTGATGCAAAAGGAAGTTGTGGCTGTACGGTACCAGTTTACCCAAGAAATCCAATTGCACCAGGTGAAGAAGGTGAGATTGAAGTCGTATTTGACAGTAATGGCAAGATGGGCCAGCAGAACAAAACAGTAACGTTGATCGCCAATACAAAACCAAATACCACAGTATTAGCCTTAAAAGGAAATGTATTAACTCCTGAAACTAAATAATGATGAATTTAACTACCATATTCCTGATGGCTCCTGCAGCCGAAGGAGAAAATCCAATAATGTCTTTTTTACCGCTTGTATTAATTATTGTGGTGTTCTATTTCTTTATGATTAGACCACAAATGAAAAAGCAAAAAGAGCAACGAAAATTTAGAGAGAATCTTGCAAAAGGTCAAGATGTAGTAACCATTGGTGGAATCCACGGAAAGGTTGCAGAAATCAAAGAAACAACTATTATCGTTGACGCAGGAAATGGTCAGAAATTGACCATTGAGAAGGCTGCTGTATCTCCTGATTTTTCAGGTGCAGCGATGGGTGCAAAATAATTCCTAATTTCATTCTTAGGAACGAATTTTAGGAAACGTGAAGTTATCAATAAGGAAAATATTAATCGAGAAGAATTCTGCTGGTAAAAACCGGTTGAATAGGAAGATTAGTATTTTCCTTTTTTGTTTGGCATTTGCTTCGATTTTTTGGTTATTAAATGCGTTGTCTAAAAACTTAACGTTAGATATTCAGTATCCTTTTGAATATGAGTATTTCAGCGACCGTCAGGTGGTGGTTAATAAACCCACTAAAACACTAAAAATTTTTGCAAGTGGATCTGGCTTCAACCTGCTAGGTCAGTACCTGGTTTTTAATCGGGAGCCTTTAACTGTTTCTCTCACAGATTTAGAGGTAGACGAAAATGGTTTTGCCACCGTAGCTACTGCAAGTTTAGCCGATGAAATTAGTAATCAGCTAGGTTCCCATATTCAAGTTCAAAGTGTTTACCCCACAGAAATTCGAATTCAATTAGCTGATAAGGCAGTTAAAATGGTTCCTGTCAAAGTAAATCATGACTTTGTCTTTCCACCGCAGACTCGACTAAAAGACTCAATTATAGCGTCTCCAAAAATGATTAAGGTAAGTGGTCCTCAAGGCTTATTGGATTCCATATCGTATATTGAAACAATTCTATTGAAACGAAATTTGAACAGTAGCATTCAGTTGAGTGATGTTGCGCTGAATGTTCCGTTTGAAAAAGGCTTGGTTACGCTATCACCAAATAAGATAGATTTAAATATAGCTGTAGAAGAATTTACTGAGTCGACGCTCTCCTTACCCATTCAAGTAGATAACTTACCCAATCGAATCAACTTTAGCGTATTGCCATCTTCGGTAATGATTAAGTTTCTCGTCCCTTTAGAATTATATGATGAGATTACAGCAGAAAATTTCATTGCATCAGTAGACTACGGTGAAGTGAATCGAGGTAAAAGTCGCCTGAACATCACTGTTACTCAAAAAGAAACCCAGGTTGAAATTATTACTGTTCAGCCTGAGAGAGCTGAGTTTCTAATCAAGCAGTAATAGCAAGTTTCTTGGGTTTAATTATGTTTTGACAAAATTGGAAAGGGGATCCAATTCATAGTATACATCTTACAATACCTTTGGTATAAGTCCTGAAAAAATCAGATATTTATGTACTATAGATGATGACTTATGCTTAAAGTAGGATTAACTGGCGGAATTGGAAGTGGAAAGACCACAGTAAGCCGTGTATTTAAAAACTTAGGAGTACCCATATTTAATTCTGATCTCGTGGCTCGTGATATTGTAAATGCAGATGTATCAGCTGTAAAAGCGATTAAATCTCATTTTGGAGAAGAGATTTACACGAAAGATGGATTAGATCGAAAAGCGCTAGCTGATGTGGTATTTAACCAGCCAGAAGAGTTACAAAAGCTAAATAACATCGTTCATCCCAAAGTAGCAGAGCGCTTTGATAAATGGTGTGAAGAGCATTCTAGTGCACCTTATATTATTAAAGAGGCAGCGATTCTTTTTGAGTCTGGAGCACATCAAAATCTAGATCGAATAATTGTCGTCTATACTCAGAAAGAAGAGCGAATAAGACGAATTATGAAACGAGACGGCTCTTCAAGAGGTGAGGTAGAAAACCGAATGAACAACCAATGGGACGATGGAACGCGAAATAAGCTTGCTGATTTTATTATTATCAATGATGATTTAGACCTGATATTACCACAAGTGATGGAGCTCCATGAAGTATTGATCGGAACGGAAGAATAGTGATATGAAAAAGCTGATAACTCAGGAATACATTCAGCCATTATTGCGACCATTGTCCAAATCGGACTATAAGGGAACGAATGGACATGCGTTACTTATCGCAGGAAGTTATGGCATGATGGGAGCAGCCGTATTATCGACTCAAGCTGCTTTGCGATCAGGATCCGGTTTAGTAAGTACTTATGTTCCAAGCAAAGGTGTTGATGTTTTACAAATCGCGGTACCCCAAGCAATGGTCATTCCTGATACTTCTCCTGAATATATTAGAGCTATTTCAATGAGCAAGCCGTTTGATGCTATTGGCATAGGGCCAGGTTTAGGTAATCACCAAGACACCCGAACCGCCATTGGGCAGTTTATTTCCTCTTGCAAGCAGCCTTTGGTCATCGATGCCGATGCGCTCAATTGTATTGCTGCTGAGCCTTCCTTGCAAGTTCATATTCCTGAGGGGAGTATTTTAACGCCGCACCTTGGTGAGTTTAAACGGTTAGTTGGGGAATGGCAAACAGATGAGGAAAAAATGAAGAAACTTCAGCAGCTCAGCAAAGCGACTAAAAGTATCGTGGTACTCAAAGGACCCAATAGCTGTGTAGCTTCTCCGGATGGAGCGCTTATTTTTAATACTTCCGGAAACGAAGGAATGGCTAAGGGTGGAAGTGGAGATGTACTAACAGGTGTGCTTACAGCTTTTATGGCTAGAGGATATAGTGCATACGAGGCTGCTGTTATTGGAGTGTATGTTCATGGAAAAGCAGGCGATTTGGCTGCTAACGAATTCGGTAAAATCAGCATGAACGCGCTAGACTTAATACACCAATTAGCGCCAGTATTTAAACAGATCTACCCAGTCTAAGTATTTGTTTTGTAATGATTTATTTGATTTCGTAGGCTAGTTTTACCGTAATCCTAGCAGTTTTGTCTTTATCTGAAGTATTGAACGTACCACCCCAGGAATAATCTTCATTGGAATTCTGACCTGTAATCTGGAATATTCCCATGCTAGCATCGCTTAATTCCCCGAGAGATGCTCCTGAGTTTGAGGCAATCATTTCAGCCCGAGCGCGCGCATCTTCAGTTGCTTTTTTGATTAATTCAATCTTTAAGTCGGCAAGTTTGGTGTAATAATAGCGAGGCGTTTGTGAATAAAACTGCACTCCTTTGTTGAGTAATTCAGTTACTTCTCGTGAGATTTTCTCAATTTTCGCAACGTCATTGGATTCTATTTTAATTGATTGAGATAGCTCATATCCTAAAAACTCTTGACCCAAGTAACTGCCATCGTTTCCATATTTTGATTGCTTGTTTTCACGTGTTTGAACGGCATTAAATACAATATTCTCTGCATTAATTCCCTTTTCTGTTAAGTAATTTTGCACAGCCAACTTATCTTCAGCCAAGGCGGCGTAAGCTAGCTTTAGATTGGTATTTTGCTTTTGAAAACTCCCTTCCCAAACAATCAGGTCAGAGGTAAAGTTGGTTTCTCCCAATCCAGTAATGGAAAGCACCTTGCTTTTTGCATTCCTGTTGATAAATGCATCTCCGAGCAGATATGCAGCAGCGATAATAGCGATGCCGAAAACAACGGCGGTAATACTGTTTTTCATCTTAAATATAGTTTTCTAAAATTCCGAGTCCTTGGCGCAATATCGTAATATTTCCATCGCTTAAATCAACCACAGTTGAGGCTTCATTATTTCCGTAACCTCCATCTATTACGATGTCTACTTTATCTTCATATTTCTCGTGAATCAATTCAGGGTCGGTTGTGTACTCTATAACTTCATCATCATCATGAATAGAGGTAGAGATGAGTGGGTTCCCATATTCATTAACTAATGCGCGAGTGATTCCGTTATCAGGTACTCGTATACCAATCGTTTTCTTTTTATTTTGAAAGAGCTTTGGAATAGATTTGTTGGCGGGCAAGATAAACGTAAAAGGCCCTGGCAGTGCTTTATTCAGTAATTTAAATATAGAGGTATCAAATTGTTTGGTATAATCAGAAATGTGACTTAAGTTGTGAAAGACAAAGGAAAAGTCTGCTTTTTCTACTTTTACTCCTTTTATTTGAGCGACCTTTTCAACAGCACTCTTATTTAACACGTCACAACCAAGCGCATAAACCGTGTCGGTTGGGTAGATAATTAAACCACCATCTCGTAAACATTCGGTAATCAACTTCAGTTGGCGTGGATCAATGTTTTCGTCGTATAATTTTATTAGCATGGCTCATTATTTTT
>CBFHZL010000116.1:0-8176 GCA_965660325.1 uncultured Acidiluteibacter sp. | reverse complement strand
GAAATCATTTTAATTAGAGAAGGTCTATTTGATCATTATCCTAATCAAATCAACGAAGACAACTTCAATACTGCAGCTTACATGAATGGTCAGTACGAGAGTGGTAAGCGAATTGATGGCATGATTGATTTAGACCCTAACAAGGAAACAAGAAACGTTAAAATGGAAGATGGCATTTTGTTACCTGACTACCGTTTACCAACTGAAGCTGAGTGGGAATATGCTGCTTACGGATTAGTTGGAAATACTGTTGGAGAACTAGTAGTTGAAAAGAAGTTTTATCCTTGGAATGGTCATGGTGTAAGAAATGCTGATGACAATTATTTGGGTCAAATGCTAGCAAACTATAAAAGAGGAAACGGTGACAATATGGGTGTTGCAGGTTACTTAAATGACAACGCAGAGATTACTGCTCCTGTTTATTCTTATTGGCCAAATGATTATGGTTTATACAACATGGCCGGTAACGTTTCAGAGTGGGTTATGGATGTTTATCGTCCACTTTCTTTCGATGATGTAGACGACTTTAGACCTTTTAGAGGTAATGTATTTACTACTTTACAAAGAGATGCTGATGGTTACATCGCAGAAAAGGATAGTTTAGGTAGATTAAGAAGAAGAGAAGTTAATGTTGAAGACGATAACTTACAAGAAAGAAGAAATTATAAGCAAGCTGATGTCATCAACTATGAAGATGGAGATTTAGAGTCAAGTGTTTATTATGACTCAAAAGCTGCTTACGATGAAAAGGGAGACAAGGCGATGTACAACTATGGTACTACTTCACTAATTTCAGATAGAGCTAGAGTTTATAAAGGTGGTTCTTGGAATGATAGAGCTTATTGGATGACTCCTGGAACTAGAAGATTTTTAGACGAAGATCAAGCATCTCCTTACCTTGGATTTAGATGCGCAATGACAAGAGTAGGAAGCCCTGTAGGGTTAGGTTCTTACTAAAACAAATTATATAATCTTAAGCCTTCTCTTTACAGAGGAGGCTTTTTTTTTGAACTTTTTATGAATCTTGACAAACTATACGAAGCATTTCTTGTCAGCAATAGCGTTTCTACTGACAGCCGAAGAATTAATGAAGGAAGTATTTTCTTTGCATTAAAAGGAGAAAATTTCAATGGCAATCTTTACGCCAAATCTGCTTTAGAAAAAGGAGCCAAGTATGTGGTAATCGATGAAAAGCAAGAAGACTTACCCGAAAGCCAATTCTTTTTAGTGAAAGACGTATTAACTTCATTACAAGAGCTAGCTAAATATCATCGCCAACAATTAAACCTTCCGATCATAGGAATTACGGGCTCCAATGGAAAAACGACCACAAAAGAATTGCTGGCTGCTGTTTTGAGCAAGAAGTTCAGCCTTTTTTACACCAAAGGAAATCTAAATAACCATATAGGTGTCCCCTTATCACTGCTTTCAATTAATCAAACGCATGATATGGCTATAATCGAAATGGGTGCGAACCATCAGAAAGAAATCGATTTTCTAAGCCAAATTGCACAGCCCAATTATGGATTGATAACTAACATTGGTAAAGCTCACCTGGAAGGCTTTGGTGGAGAAAGCGGTATCAAGAAAGGTAAAGGCGAATTATTTGATTATATCAAGGAATCTAAAGGGAAGCTTTTTTTAAATGCTGACTCAGAAGTATTACAACAAATGGCCAAAGATCGCGGATTGAAAGCCATCACTTACGGGAAACATGTTCAAGCTAATCTTGAGGGCAGCTTGGAATCAAGTAACCCGTTTATTTCCTTTATATGGAATTGGTCATACGATGGTACTGCGACTAAATCGGACACTCCAATCACAAGCCGGCTATTTGGTAGTTATAATTATGATAATCTATTAGCTGCCGTATGTGTGGGCAATTATTTTGGCGTAGATGAGCAGGCAATAAATAATGCACTGTCTAATTATACATCTGATATGAATCGCTCACAAATCATTAACAAGGGCTCACTCACGATTTATCTTGACGCCTATAATGCTAACCCTACCAGTATGAAAGCAGCTCTTGAGTCATTCGCTCAGTTGCCTTCTGAAAAAGAAAAAGCAGTCATTCTTGGCGACATGTTTGAACTTGGAGAAACTAGCCATAAAGAACACCATGAAATATTGTTATTAATCGACCGACTTGGACTAAGTAATGCCATATTGGTTGGGTCAAACTTTTATCAATTCTTATCCGCGTTCCCCAACTATCAGTTTTTTGAAAGAAGAACCGAGCTATCGGAATCAAAAGAATTAAAAGCAATAGAAAGCAAAGCTATCCTTATAAAAGGAAGCAGAGGAGTCGCATTGGAAAAACTACTTGACTTTTTTGGATAAAAAAAGGGTCGCTAGTTTAGCGACCCTTTTCTTAATTATAAAAATAATCTTATCTCAATACTGAGCGAGATATTACAATTTTTTGAACCTCCGTAGTACCTTCATAGATCTGCGTAATCTTCGCATCTCTCATCAGTCGCTCTACATGGTATTCTTTTACGAATCCATATCCACCGTGTACTTGAACAGCCTCGGTTGCAACATCCATAGCCGTTTTAGAAGCAAACACCTTAGCCATTGCACTTTCTTTGTCAAAGTTTAAACCGGCATCTTTCATCCAAGCAGCCTTCAAGCATAATAATCTTGAAGCTTCAACAGTAGTTGCCATATCAGCTAACTTAAACGCAATTGCTTGATGTTGGTTAATTGGTTTACCAAATGCAGCTCTTTCTTTAGAATAAGCAATTGATAGCTCCATTGCACCTGATGCAATACCTAATGCTTGAGCAGCAATACCAATTCGACCACCGGACAGTACTTTCATCGCAAAAGAGAAACCAAATCCATCTTCACCAATTCTATTTTCCTTTGGAACCTTTACATCAGTAAACATTAAGGTATGTGTATCAGATGCTCTAATACCCATTTTATTTTCTTTTGCCCCTACCGTAAAGCCTTCCCAATCTTTTTCGACGATGAAAGCATTAATACCTTTATGACCTTTTTCGATATCTGTTTGAGCAATCACGATATAATAAGAAGCGCTACCACCATTGGTGATCCAGTTTTTTGTACCGTTTAATAGGTAGTGGTCACCTTTGTCTATAGCCGTGGTTCGCTGAGAAGTAGCATCTGAACCCGCTTCAGGCTCTGACAAACAAAATGCACCAATCTTTTGACCAGTGGCAAGTGGCTTCAAATACTTCTGTTTTTGCTCTTCAGTACCAAACTTTTCGATTCCCCAACAAACCAATGAGTTGTTCACAGACATTACAACTGAAGTAGATGCATCCACTTTTGAAATCTCTTCCATAGCCAACACATATGAAACGGTATCCATACCGCCACCGCCATATTTAGGATCTACCATCATACCCATAAAACCAAGCTCACCTAATTGCTTAATTTCTTCTGTTGGAAACTGCTGTTTTTCATCTCTATCGATAACGCCAGGCTTCAATACGTTTTGTGCAAAATCTCTTGCAGCGTCCCTTACTGCAATATGTTCTTCTGATAATTGAAAATCCATACTTATAAAATGTAATTTTAAACTCTATTTATTCGGAAAGTTTACAAAAATAACGCTTTCATTTTTCTTATTACAATTTATTATGATTAATGTTTATAAGGCTTTGGGAATTATGTCTGGCACGTCGCTTGACGGGCTCGACCTTGCCCTGTGTACGTTTAGAGTAAAAGAGTTGAACAAGTGGGAATATTCAATAAATCATGCATACACCATCGATTACCCTAAAGCTCTAATAGAGCGGTTAAAAAACAGCACCAACTTGTCAGGTCTAGAATTAGTTCAATTGCAGAATGATTGGACAAACTTTGTTGCAACAGCCGTAAATGAGTTTAAAAAAGATCAAAAAGAAATACCAGAAATTATTGGCAATCATGGGCACACTGTTTTCCATCAGCCAGAAGTAGGATTAACTTACCAACTAGCAAACAATGCTTCACTAGCAACTCAAACAGGCTGTAGTGTTATTGGAGATTTTAGATCAGCAGATGTTGCCCTTGGTGGTCAAGGCGCTCCATTGGTTCCAATAGGGGATGAATTACTATTTCATCCATTTGATGCTTGTTTGAATTTGGGAGGCATTGCAAACATTTCATACCAAATAGACGGAAAGCGGTTGGCTTTTGATTGCAGCCCATTCAACATTCCATTCAATTACTACGCTCAATTATTAGGTCAGCCCTACGATAAAGGTGGACATTTAGCTGCTTCGGGAGTAGTTAATGATGAGTTAAAAGCAGCTATACTTGCGCTCCCCTACTTTAAAAAAAGTCATCCAAAATCGTTGGGAGTCGAATGGATTACAACTGTTTTTTACCCAATTATTCACTCCTATAAAATTTCTCATCAAAACATTCTTGCAACGCTTTCGGCAGCTTTCGCTGAAGAAATTGCAGAAGTCATAAATAGAACGGGAGCAAAGCAAGTCTTAATTACGGGAGGCGGCGCTTACAATGATTTTTTTATTGAACAGTTGCGCCTCCTCACTGATTGCGAATTGAAGCTCCCAGATAAAAAGTTAATCGACTTCAAAGAAGCATTAATTTTTGCTTTTTTGGCTGTCCTTCGAATTCGAAAAGAAGAAAACACACTCAATGAGGTAACCGGAGCAAAAAAAAGACATCAATCAGGTGGATTATATTTACCTTAAATTAAGAATTTAAAGCCGAGCTAAAAGATAGTTTTTTATACATTTGTCCCAAATTATTAGAACATGCAAGATTTACTCAAGAAATACGAAAATAAACAGCCAGAAATCGTTTTTGAATGGAAAGATTCAGAGACTGAAGCTGAAGGTTGGGTAGTTATTAATTCTTTACGTGGAGGTGCTGCAGGTGGTGGTACTAGGATGAGAGTAGGGTTAGATAAACACGAAGTAACTTCACTTGCCAAGACAATGGAAGTAAAGTTCACCGTTTCAGGCCCTGCGATTGGAGGTGCAAAATCAGGTATAAATTTTGACCCGAATGACCCTCGAAAAAAAGGAGTTTTAGAGCGATGGTATAAAGCGGTAGCTCCACTCTTGAAAAATTATTACGGAACAGGTGGAGACTTAAACGTAGACGAAATTCACGAAGTAATTCCAATCACTGAAAAGTTTGGTGTTTGGCACCCACAAGAAGGCGTATTTAATGGTCATTACCAACCATCTGAGGCTGAAAAAATAAACATCATCGGTCAGTTAAGAAACGGTGTAATTAAAGTTATCGAGGATAAAAACTATAGTCCTGATGTGAACAGTAGGTTTGTAGTGGCGGATATGGTTACTGGTTTTGGAGTAGCAGAGTCTGTAAAGCACTACTATGATTTATACCACAACACCAACCTTGAAGGTAAAAAAGTAATTGTACAAGGATGGGGTAATGTTGGAGCTGCCGGAGCATACTATTTAGCACAACAAGGCGCGAAGGTAGTTGGGATTATAGACCGTGTAGGCGGGCTTATCAATGAAGAAGGTTTTTCTTTTGAAGAAATTAAGACGTTATTCTTAAAAAAAGATGGGAACTTCTTGAAAGCTGAAAACATGTTTTCATTTGACGAAGTGAATTCAAAAATATGGGATGTTGCTGCAGATATTTTTATTCCATGTGCAGCATCAAGATTGATTACAAAAGATCAAGTAGATAGAATGATTGCCGGTGGTATGGAAGTTATTTCATCAGGAGCAAATGTACCGTTTGCTGACCAAGAAATATTCTTCGGCCCTATCGCAGAATACACAGACAGCAAGATCAGTGTAATTCCTGACTTTATATCTAACTGTGGTATGGCGCGAGTATTTGCTTACTTTATGCAAACAGGAGCTGATATGAGCGATGCTGCTATTTTTGGAGATACATCAGAAATTATTAAAAAAGCGATGATTACGGCACATCAAAAAGACTCAAACAAAGTAGGCGTTGCTAAAAATGCTTTTGGAATTGCACTAAGTAAACTGGTTTAAAATGGGATATGAACTACTCATTGTCATAGTATTCATACTAGGATACACGGCAATTACGATTGAACACACATTAAAGGTTGACAAATTGGTGCCGGCCTTATTAATGATGGCTCTTGCATGGGCATTTGTTGCTTTCGGTCTCGATACCTTCACAGGTTGGTTTGACTCACATGCACATCGCCTTATGGAAGGATTTGGACTGCTTAATCATGAAGAAAAGCTCCACCTCATGGAAAGCACCCTACTTCATCATTTTGGAAAGACCTGTGAAATTTTGATCTTCCTTATAGGTGCAATGACAATAGTAGAGATTATCGATCACTTCGATGGATTCTCAACCATTAAAAAATACATTAAAACAAATAGTAAGCGAAATTTACTTTGGATCGTAGCGGTATTGGCATTTGTACTTTCAGCGATTATCGACAACCTTACTGCTACTATAGTATTAATAACAATTCTAAGAAAGCTAATCCCTGATAATCAAACTCGTGTTTGGTATGCAGGCCTAATCATTGTTTCTGCAAATGCAGGTGGTGCATGGTCTCCAATTGGAGATGTTACCACTACAATGCTATGGATGGGTAATAGAGTAACAACCATTAAATTGATTGAGTACCTAATACTACCATCTTTACTTTGCATGCTATTGCCGGTTATTATTGCAACATTTTTACCTGCATTTAAAGGAACATTTGAAATGCCTAAAGAAGAAGGTGAACAAAACAAAATGGGTCCAACTATGCTTTATTTAGGGTTAGCAATGATTGTTTTTGTACCAATATTTAAAACAGTTACCCACTTGCCTCCATACGTTGGTATGATGCTATCGCTAGGTGTAGTTGCCTTTGTGGCTGAGATGATCAGCAATCGCCAATTTAGTATGACTTCGGTTACTGAAGAGGCAAAAAGCGATATTGAGCATGATGCGCATGCATCAAGCCCTACGATGAAAGCACTTACAAAAATTGAGTTACCATCAATATTGTTCTTCTTGGGAATTTTAATGACAGTAGCAGCACTTGAATCACTAGGCTTAATTTTCCAATTTGGCCAAGATGTGCAAGCAGTTATGGACAATAAATACTTTGTGTTATTATTAGGAGCAGGTTCAGCCATCATCGATAATGTTCCACTAGTGGCAGCAAGTATGGGTATGTTTGACATGAATGTATTTCCAGTTGATGATCACATCTGGCACTTTATAGCTTATGCAGCAGGAACAGGTGGATCTATGTTAATCATAGGCTCAGCAGCAGGAGTTGTTGCAATGGGAATGGAAAAGATTTCATTTTTCTGGTACCTAAAAAATATCAGTTGGTTAGCACTGGCCGGCTATATTTTAGGTGCTATTTTCTTTATTGCGATTTATCACTAAGAATACGTTTTAGACACAATAAAAGCTAACATCAGACTGTTTACAAATAGTCAGGTGTTAGCTTTTTCTATTATTAAGGAAGACTAATTTAGCTAACATATAAATTATCTTAACGATTGTAACCATGCTATTGCAAATTAACATGACCGGTGATGCCGGCACAGCAGTTTCAGACACTACCGCCACTATTGTTCCTCAAGAAGAAACACTGTCTATCATGAACCTGATCACCTCAGGAGGTATAGGAGGTATTATTATAATGTCTACTCTTTTTATACTCTCTATTCTTGCGGTATATATTTTTGTAGAGCGCTATTTAAGTATAACAAAGGCAGCCAAGGAAGATGAAAATTTTATGAATCAAATCAAAGATTTTATTCATGACGGTAAAATTGATGCTGCAAAAGCATTGTGTAAAAGTACACCTTCCCCAATTGCACGAATGATTGAAAAAGGGGTAAATAGAATCGGTAAACCACTTGGAGATATTGCAGCAGCAATTGAAAACACTGGAAAACTAGAGCTGTACAAGCTAGAAACTAACTTGGCTTCCTTAGCAACTATTTCAGGAGCTGCCCCAATGATTGGTTTTTTGGGTACTGTAATCGGGATGGTGTTAGCCTTTCACGAAATGGCGGCAGCAGGAGGCAACATCGATGTGGCAATGCTTGCAGAAGGAATTTACACTGCCATGGTAACCACTATTGCAGGTTTAGTTGTTGGTATTGTTGCCTACATCGGGTATAACACCTTAGTCGCTAAGGTAGAAAAAGTTGTATTTAGAATGGAAGCACGCACCACAGAATTCTTAGACATCTTAAACGAA
>CBFHZL010000115.1:0-8203 GCA_965660325.1 uncultured Acidiluteibacter sp. | reverse complement strand
TTCCATGGGGATTTAATTCTTCAAGAATTCTTCTATTTTTTCGAAGGATGTAGTTGATATTACGCACAGTGTTATTAGTATCCTTGTTTTGTCGGTTGTTGAAGGTGTTTCTGCACTGGTCGGAACAGAACTTTTTATCGATTCTACCTTCGAATTCTTCTTTACACTCTTCACATTTTTTTACCACCATCTGATAAAAATAATAAAACTCCTAAAATGAGTAAACTAATTACTGACTTATCTTGATTTTACATCTCATCAATTTTAGTTCTCACAAAACCTATTATCTTCGTCTTCCTAATCTGTATTATGGCTAAAAGCACATCACTTTCTGAAACCAAAGGGTTACTGGGATTAACAGCAACAATGGTTATTGGTTTCCTGATTTCTTTTTTACTCACTGCATTTCGACAAGACCTTTCTTCAGATGATTTTTACTTTGCAGAATATCTATACAATAATAGTATTTGGGAGAGTGTGCAAATTGAGCGCGATACGTGGAATAGTCGATGGGCCTCATTACTACTCAACTTTTCGCTACTATCATTACATAACTCAACTTCTATTTTTCTACTAACTTATAGCATATTGAACATTTCTTTGGCTTATTTAATTGCTAAACAATGGTCAAAAGGATATGCTAATCCCATCATAATATCAGGATTCCTTACGTACTTTATTTTCATAGGCACTTTCGATATTGGGGAAGTATGGTTTTGGCTCTGCAGCACTACAGCCTATCTCACTTCTACTCTGATGCTGGTATATATTTTTCAATCACTAAAAGATAGAATCTCCATCTCTTTAGGTCTGTTATTCATCCCTATGATTGTTTACATTGGCGGGAGCAGCATGCCTATAGCACTGGTAGCACTATTTCTATTATTAAAAAGTCTAGTCAATCAATTAAAAGGAGATCAACAAAATATTCAGTGGATGGTGTTGTTTACTGTTACTCTATTAATCAGCTTGTTATATCTCCTAAACGGACAAGGAAGCTATAAACGTCAGTTAGCCTTTGATATGGTTCCCTTGATGGATTTACCATTTTTACACATAAAATTGGTAGTATTGATACTTTGGAAGACCATAATACCTAAGACACTATTTTTATTGGTCATTGGAACTCCATTCCTCTTCTTACCATCAAATCTTCCTCCTATTTCTGCGGGTAAACTAACAGGTCAATTATTGTTTTACACCATAAGTTTTTTAGCAGCACTGACCATTTATCAAGGTATTTTCACTTATATAACGAATGATATAAGTGCAGACAGAAGCCTTTACCCTGTAAACATATTACTGATTTACTCTACTTTTAAATCGCTTCAATCACTTCATCAATTCCTGAAACAAAAGCCAATCCCCTACATTGTAAAAGGGTTGTTAGTTATATTAGCTATTAGTGTGTCTGGTTTTTATCTTTGGAATAATATATCGAAGGATATGGAATATCGCAGTGCTTTTAAGCAAACAATGAGTCAACTAAAAGTTGGTAAAACAACTGTCAATTTACTTCCGGAATCAGGTTTTATCTATCCAACCACCATTAGCAGCGATAGTACCTATTTTACGAACCAGCATTTAAAGA
Organism: uncultured Acidiluteibacter sp.; assembly: GCA_965660325.1. Taxonomy (GTDB): domain Bacteria; phylum Bacteroidota; class Bacteroidia; order Flavobacteriales_E; family Vicingaceae; genus Acidiluteibacter. The sequence goes on along the minus strand of CBFHZL010000115.1, from coordinate 6,612 downwards.
GATATTTTAACCTGAATAAAACACCAATAGCTAATGACACCAATCGATGAATACTACAACCGAGTAGATGAGCCCTTTCAAAGTGCCATGTTAGCCATCAAAAGCTATATTTTGTCATTAGAGCCAGAGTTGAATCTAAAATTCAAGTATCAAATGCCCTTTATTTGCTACCATAACAAACTATTCTGCTACAATAGAGTAGAAAAAAAGACCGGGAAGTTTTATATCAGCTTTGCAGATGGTTACCGAATTGAACATCCGCTTCTCCAATCTGAAGGAAGAAAACGATACAAACTGCTGCAAATAGACATAGAAAAAGACCTCCCCTTCCATAACATTAAAGAAATTGTAACACTTGCATTAAAACACCACTAATGCTCAAGCATTTGCTTGATGTGCATAGCATTCTTTCACTTTTCGAGAAAAAGTGTTATCGTTGTAAAAAAATGAGAAAATACAAACTATCATTCCCACAGAAGAAGTGATTTTTTCGTAGAAAATCACCAAATAATACACTATTGCAATTACGAATAGAGTTGATAGAAACAATCTATAATGCTAAAACACTAACTATTTACTAACCGAAAAGGCGCTCAGTTTTATACTTGAGCGCCTTTTTATAGCAAAAAATAAACTCGCATAAAAATGGTTGAAGATCAGGTTTTTGAAAAGTTGAATGAACTAAAAGAAACAGAATTTGAATACTGTACATTCAATAATTGTCAGTTTTCATCGATGGACTTATCCAACATCAGTTTTACTTCTTGCGAGTTTGTTGATTGTGATTTGAGCAATGCTCGATTTACCAATACCGCCTTAAAAACGGTAAGCTTTAAGGACTGTAAACTTTTGGGTGTGCACTTTGAAGACTGCAACACCTTTTTACTAAGCCTAAGTTTTGAAAATTGCACGTTGAATATCAGCTCTTTTTATCAGTTGAATTTAAAACAGACCCAATTTATTAATTGCTCATTGCACGAAGTAGACTTTACGGAAGCGAATTTAACCGGAGCAAGGTTTCACGAATGCGACTTTATTGCCGCAATTTTCGAAAACACCAATATTGAAAAAGCTGACTTCAGAACATCTACTAATTATGTCATACGACCAGATATGAATCGTGTGAAGGGAGCTCATTTTTCTGCTGACAAATTAGCCGGTCTGCTCTACCACCACCAAATTAAAATTTCTTAAATGCTAGCCTGATAACATACTTTTTTAGAATAAAAGCTGTTGTATCTACAAACAACAACTTAAAGTATATGAAGCCATTTGCTAAAAAAATAATTGGCACCTTGACCGTTTTAATTGGGCTTATGCTAGCCATTTTTTATATCATTAAAGATCCTGAACCAACAATTTTGATGGAGATTGATGATACAAATCAGTTTATAAAAATAGAAGATTTAAGTTCGACCTACGACAAAAAAGGATCCTTTAAACTGGCGTTATCCTTTCAAGTAAACGATAGTATCGATCAGCCATCTTTCCTAGGGGTGAAAATAAACACGCTAAATGATAGCGTAGACGAAGTAAGAGTGGGCATCAACAACCAAAACAGCTTAACCTTAGCGTTATTAAAAAATAATGAAATAATTGAAACTGCTGAAACCAACGTTAAGCTGCCTTTAAACAAATCATTAAACCTTTTTGTAACGTACCAAGCCAATCAAAAAGACATCACAAAGTCAAATGAAAACAGTTTTTCTATTAGTGTATGCGAAGGAATTGGCTTTTTTGGTGACCTAGCCAACCTCAGACTAAGTCTTAATGGCTACACAAAAGCATTGCAGCCTTATTCCATTGAAACCATAAATAGCCATTCTGATCCAATCTTTCAGAAAGCCTCACTATCTGTTTGGAAAGATTATGAATCATTTGATTAGAAGGTTGACTGAGTTTCAAGCTAGCTAACTTTGTCTACTGCGATTTTATACGTAGGGTCCTCCAATACATTGACATCGATAATTTCATCAGCATTTGCTAATAAACGTCGACAATCTTCACTCAGGTGTTTCAAATGTACCTTCTTACCCACTTTTAAATACCGCTCAGTGATTTTATTCAGTGCTTCAATTGCAGACATATCCACTACTCTACTTTCAGCAAAATCAATCACTACTTCTTCAGGATCATTTAGAATATCGAACTTATCGTTAAACGCCGTAACAGACCCAAAGAAAAGTGGTCCGTATATTTCGTAATGCTTTACTCCATTATCATCTACATGTTTTCTAGCTCTAATGCGTTTTGCATTGTCCCAAGCAAAAACTAAAGCAGCAATGACAACTCCTATCAAAACTGCCAATGCAAGATTATGAAGTACTGCGGTTACTAATGTAACGAGAACCATGACAAATATGTCTGACTTAGGCATGCGCTTAAACGTTTTAAGACTTGCCCACTCAAAAGTTCCAATCGAGACCATGATCATCAAACCTGTTAAAGCTGCCATCGGCAATTTTTCAATTAACCCTGCTCCAAACATGATAAAAACCAATAGCATTACTGATGCCACGATTCCTGATAGACGAGCTCTAGCTCCTGAAGAGATGTTGATTAAACTTTGACCAATCATGGCACAACCTCCCATTCCTGAAAATACGCCTGATAATACATTAGCAATTCCTTGTGCTACCGCCTCTTTATTTCCTCGCCCGCGAGTTTCAGTAATTTCATCGATGATGTTAAGCGTCAATAAACTTTCAATCAATCCTACTCCTGCCATGATAGCTGCGTAAGGAAAAATGATAGATAATGTTTCTAAGGTAAATGGAACTTCAGGTATATGAAATGGAGGAAACCCTCCAGATATAGAAGCCATATCACCCACCGTTTTGGTATCGATACCAAAAGCAACGACAATTCCAAAAATACTTAGTATGGCAACAAGTGAAGCCGGAATAACTTTAGTCAACTTTGGTAATCCCCAAATTATCAACATGGTTACAAGAACTAACCCTAGCATTATAAAAAGTGGAGTTCCTGTTAGCCAAGCGCCAGAAGCATCTTTGAACTGATCCAGTTGTGACATAAAAATAATGATTGCTAACCCATTTACGAATCCAAAAATTACCGGATGGGGCACCAATCGCATCAGTTTCCCCAGCTTTAGAAACCCTGCAGACATTTGCAGCAAACCTGCTAAAACCACCGTAGCAAAAATATACTCGATACCATGAGACTTTGCAAGCACTACCAATATTACTGCCACAGCACCTGTTGCTCCGGAGATCATCCCAGGTCGACCGCCCAAAATAGAAGTAACCAATCCCATCATAAATGCTGCGTACAAACCAGTTAAAGGCGGCAAACCTGCAATCAATGCAAATGCAACAGCCTCTGGAATTAATGCCATTGCAACAGTTAATCCTGATAAAACTTCTGTTTTGTAGTTCACCTTTACCGATAAATCAAATAGGTTAAAATACTTTTTCATATTGATGGTTTGGGAGGGTTGTTTAATTTTTGAAGCTGCAAAACTACATATTCTTTAAAGATTGAAATGTAAACGATGAAAATGCTCACTTCAATTCCAATAGAAGCATTAATTTTGACTAAAAAAAGATGAAAAAGAAAGGAAGAGTTACCGGTATTGGAGGTATTTTTTTTAAAACAAATAATCCTGACCAGATCAAATCATGGTACCATGAACATTTAGGCCTTAAAACTGATCAATACGGCACCAGCTTCGAATGGAGAGAAAAAGGATCTGAAAGCAAAGGATTTACACAATGGAGTCCGTTTACCGCAGACACAAACTACTTCTCACCTTCTGAAAAAGAGTTTATGATTAATTATCGGGTGGAGCACATAGAAGCGCTCGTAGAACAACTGAAAGAAGAAGGAGTAACAGTTTTAGATGAAATTGAAGCCTTTGATTATGGCAAGTTTGTACACATCTTAGATCCTGATAATAATAAAATAGAGCTTTGGGAACCAGCAGATGAAGAATACGATAAAATTGCTGAAGCAATTACGAGCAAATAAATATTTAAATGCTTGATCAGTATTTCTTTTTACTCTTCCTTTCGTGTAAATATACTGCGTTTGTATTTTTGAAACAACTCTCCGAATGAGCTAAATTCTTCTCGATAAAATAGCCCTGCACCTTGTGTGTAAGGACTATTAATTTGTAGTAGACTATTATTATTGGATCGATTAAATCCTCGTAAACGAAATCGACCGTCTTTGCTAATTTTATATTCCACTGAAAACTCACCTATCAAACCTGAAGTTGATTGATTATTCTCATATTGGTAATTATTGGAAGAGTATCCAACATTACCATCTACAATAACTCGATCATTAAAAAACTGCGTAGATAGCGCTACTTCATACTCATCACTAGATAATTCATCTCCTGGGCGATAATTTACACCTATGTTGACGTCATCACTAATTCTGGATAACCAGCTACTTAATTGGTTAGATAAAAACTCTGAAGAACTAGTTGCACCTACGTTGGCATGCTCATATTGTTGATTCAATCCAGAAACTGGAGCAAATCGATTTAATATCAAAAGCGAAAACACTTGCTTATTCATCTCTTGCTTATTCACTTCTGAAGAATTAACATATAATATACTTTGCAACCGTTGATTAGTTTCGTCGTCTGCAGTTGGTAAATCAATATCAAAGCTAATATCCGGATTCATTAATTTGCCTTTCATATTCAAACCTAGAACTACAGGCACCCTTCTGCGGTATCTACCCAACGTATCATCAGGTAAGATATCATATAAAGAAGAGCGCAATTTATAATCTGCCGACAAATCCATATTGGCTTCAAAGGGGTTTCCATTCCAAGTAATTTGACCTCCTTTTTGCAAAATAAACTTTTTATTAATCAAATTCTGAAGCGTAAACAAGTAATCTCCCTCTTGAATTATGTAGTTTCCAAACATTTCAAAATCACCTAAAGTGGTAATCTCCATTTTGATATTCCCTTCTCCTCTGCCTTTAATAACATCCCCAACTTGCTCATCAAATATTAATCTTACTTCTGCATCAGGTGTGACGGTAAGATCAAAATTCATGTCAATACCATCTAAATCCACTTCATAGTTCGTACTCTGTTTATAAACTGCATTCTTCTCTACAAAGGTTAAAAAGTTTGAACTGTATACTTCTGAACCATCAGTAAGAGGTATGTTTAATCGTGTATTTTTTTCAGTGGTTACATTTAAATCAAAGATTAAATTGTTAGCATAACCACTTATGTTGGCTAGACCACTCACATTGGCAGTTCCATAATATAGCTCATTGTCTTTAGCAGTTGTATTTAGTGCCAAAAACTGATCAAGTTCAAGACCAATATCTAAACTAAAATTTTCATAGTTTTCATGAAAAGCGGTTCCTGTGGCTATCGCCGGATTTCCATTCTCATCAACAATCTCAATCAAGTTGAACCCAAAGAAATCGGGCTCAATAATTACTTCATCATTGATGCTGTAAGATGTATTAAGGTAATCCACCATAAAGGATGCTTTATCAAGCATTAAACGACCTTTCAGTTGTGGTAATTTTATATCGCCACTTACGAACACATGCCCATTATACGTGCCGCTAATTTGGCTTAAATAGTCGCTGCAATATTGTTCAAATATCGATAATGGTGCATCGTGAAAAGCAGCATCAATAGACACATTATTATCCACTTTTTCAGGATAATAATTTCCTGAAACTGTCAAAAGTGGATTTGAACGATTTCCAAAAGCTCCATCAGCTAGCACCACATTATCGGTTATATTATACGTACTTTTCAACCAACCATCTCCAATTTCAAAATCATTTACAGTTAGGTTATGCATATTAATTCTTGCATTTACAATTGCCTGACGATAAGCATTTATAACAGAAAACTGACCTGAAGTATAGCCCTCAATAGATAAGGCAGAAGGAGGAATAAATGGCTGAAGATAGGCCAAACTCATTTCTTTGAATTGTACAGAAAGAGTATCCTTATCATTTTCACTAACCTTACCGTTAACAGCTAACTCCTCCTTGGTACTATTTATGGTCAAATTCTTAATAGCTATTGCGCTTGAGTCGATCGAAATTCTATTGTTGTTATTTATCGTCCATAAGCTGTCGTGAATTAAAAACGTAGAGTTTTCAAAGTGATGTTCACTGTTAGAAAAGCCATTAAAAGTAGTGTAAAGCAGTAAGTCAGCGGCATACCCTTTTTGAGATTGGTTTAACCACTTAACTTGTGTGGTGACGCTATCATTTGCTGATAAAACTTGAAGTTTTAAATTCTCAATACTTAAACTATCAGAGAGTTCCAATTGATTAATTGAAGCATCTAATACTAAAATTCCATTTGGACTTTCTCCTTGAATATTGATATTATGAAAATTGATGTCATTATAAGATAGTAAAGGAACTGTGCCATAAAAGTTGATCTCTTGACGTTCACTGTTATAATTTCCATTAATTCTAGATAACCTACCAATTTGCAATGAAGGCATAAAAACTTTTGTCAATATCGATGTATTCTTTAGTAAAACATCAAAAGTAAAATTTTCAGCATTTAGTTGAGGAACATATATATCTCGAGCTGAAGGAATGTATGCCGTCGAGAAATTGGCTAAAGATGGAAGCAAGTCA
>CBFHZL010000114.1:0-8283 GCA_965660325.1 uncultured Acidiluteibacter sp. | reverse complement strand
AATCGCAGCGTTAATCGATCGAGCGATTTCAAGCAAAGATGACGAAGCGGCACTCAAGTCGGTTCGTAAGGAAGTAAACCGATTAATGGAAGACTTACCACTCTACGAAAATGAATAAATAGTTTCTTACACGCATAAAAAAAGGTCTTTTCGAGTATTCGAAAAGACCTTTTTTATTTTAATGATTGCAGTTATGGCTTATTGCACCACCACTTTTTTCGTAATGATTTCTCCATCGATAATGATTCGAAGGAAATAGATTCCCTTTTCGTAGTCATTTACTGCAAATCGAATGGTATTTTTTCCTTGGTTAAGGCTCCTCAATTCTGCTAATACAGTTCGCCCGTTCACGTCCATCAATTCATAATTGACAGCCACAGGTTTCTTTGCCACAAAATCAATCGCAGAAATGCCATTCGTTGGGTTCGGGTAAACCTCTCCAATTAGTACTTCTAGCTCAGCCTCATTAATCCCTACCGGCGTGGTAATAATACTTACATCATCAATGGCAATGTCCCCAGCAATTGTACCGGTCTTCGAAACTACATCAGCTCTAAACACAACTCTTACAATTGAAGGGTACCCACTCAGCGGAATTTGTCGATTTATCCAACTCGACCCCTGAGCTCCTGAAATCGGTACAACAATGTCTTGTACATAAAAGCCATTTACGTCAAGGTCAACGTGCAGCGTTCCTATATCAGCTCCGTCCATATGGTACCAAAAATCAAGCTCGGGCTGATTGGCATTCGTCAAGTCAAAGCAACGACTATATAAACGCGCAGATGTTCCTGAAAATCCATTGGAGTTAACATACATGTAATTTCCTGACCCTGTAGTTTGGTCGCCTGAGGGACCTGTTCCAGTAGTTGGAGTAGCTCCTGTATTTACATACCAATCATGGTTATCGATAATTTGTTCATTTTCCCAACCATTATTTAGGACACCTGGGATTCCTGTAGTAAACCCATCGAAATCTTCAGTAGATGGAAAAGTAGAAACCAGCCCATTTAAAAATAACGCCTGACGCAATGTATCATTTGCACTTACTGTATCCGAAGGAACCTCAGTCCAAATCACGATGTCATTTACACCATTCTGAACAGTTATTGGTGCAGGAAATGAAAAAGGTGCAGAGCCAAACGCTGCTAAAGCAGTCCGCAATGTATCCCGAATAATAGGACCGCCATTTAGCTGATATGCCAAGGGTGTTTCGGGAATTAGTAAGTTAGAAAAGTTAAGCACTGAAACACGTAGTGCCTGAGTAGGATTTGGTTGACATCCACTAAGCACAGGAGTGATTAGGTTAGTAATACCTGCATCAGCACTTGGGGCAGCAGTAGCTGTTACTTCTACATTATCTATGGCAATATCACTGGTAAAACTAAATCCTCGAATCCCTCTAAACCTAAGTTGAATTACCTGCCCTAGATAAGGTGTTAGATTGATAATTTGATTTCTCCAAACATCACCTTGATTGCCAATAAGAGGCGTCATAACATCCAACGTCAATACTCCATTACTGATAATATCGACGTGTAATTCGCCCATATTAGCGCCAAACATATGATACCAAAATGAAAGTCTTGGATTATTCACACCTGTCAGATCGATACAATTGCTCAACAACAGCGCTTCTGCATTTTGGAAACTATTGGAAGTCTCTATATATAAGTAATTTCCATTACCTGTAGTTGTATTCTGGTCTTGACTAGGGCCGGTATTTGCACTCCCTGTCTGTCCTGAATTTACATTCCAATCCAAATCATCCGTTGCGTCATTCATCCACCCATTGAGTAATGTTCCGGGTGAACCCGTAATGAAGGAATCAAAATTCTCATTAAACGGGAAGCTAGATACCGTTGGTGTAATTTGAAACGGAAGAAATGTAGAGTCATTAGGAGTATTGATATCTCCGGGGAGTTCTGTCCAACTTTCAATCACATAATTTTGGGTTGCTGAAGCAAATTGAAGCTGTTGTGTAAAAATAAAGGTTTGACTTGTGCCGGGAGCAATAGTCCCAACAGTAGTATCCCTGATGACTTGGCCGTTATTTAATTGATAAGCAACCGGAATAGCACTTTCTGCTGTACTTCCTGCGTTGGTTATTAAAATCTCTAAAGGAACAGAGGCCGAAGATTGACAAAATGAAACTGTCCCAACAGTTATTGAATCGACCCTTACGTCAGAGCCTGAGATATCAATTAATTGAATATCGTCAATTGCTATATCACTTGAGAAACCATTTCCGCGAATTCCTCTGAACCTGAACTTTACAACTTGTCCAACGTAAGTCCTTAGGTCAACCAATTGATTTAGCCAATTATTCCCCTGATTACCAACAATTGGAGGAATAACATCAAGACTCCAACCATTATTTACATATATATCCAAATGTAATTCACCCATATTCTGACCAAACATATGATACCAAAAGGAAAATTGAGCTAAACCTAAAGAAGATAAATCATAACAAGGGGTGATTAAAATCGCCTCGTCATTATTATTTCCACCAGTTGCTTCTACATATAAATAGTTGCCAAAGCCAGTAGTATGATCTCCTGATGGTCCAGTACCTGTTGATGGAGTGCCACCTGTTCTTGTCTCCCAATCTAAATCATCTGTAATGCTATTTTCCCAATTATTCGTCATCGTGGTAGATGAAGATAAAGAGAAAGTTGAAAAATCCTCATTGTACGGATAAATATTCGTCGGTGTTCCAAGGCAAGGAACAGGCGGTGTGCTCTGAACAACGAATTGAAAGCAGCTATTAGCCGGTAATTGAGTAGTATTTTCACATGAGGTACTATCTTTCGCCTCATAATAATAACAAACGGTATCACCAATTTGAAAACCCGGCAAAAGCCCGTTGAAGGTAGTACCGCTCGTTAATGATAACCCAATAGAATCCAAAGAACTTGAGTTCACTGTATAAAATATCAAAACACTATCGACCCCAGAACTGTCAAATGCGTCGACTGCTACAGCTAATGGATTGGTTGTGTACTGAAATCCTGAAAGGTCGGTCTCATTAGATAATACCGGAGGAATTAATTCACAGTTAGCTCCAATGATATTAACATCATCAATTAACCATCCAAAATTTCCAAGTGAGCCATTATTATCACCATCTATAAGTGCAAATCGAATACGCACTTGCATATTGTTGGCAGCTGCCGCCAAATTTATCTCTTCATTCTTCCACCACGAATTTGTGGGAGTTGTAGAAGGACTCCCGGGTAGCCAGTCAAGATAAGAAACTGCACTAAATGAATTTCCAAAGAAATTACCATTACCAAGATACTCTGCAGCCGATACTGATGTCCAACTTTGACCATTATCTATTGAATATTGAACAAGTGCTCGATCAAAGAAGTCAACTTTACAGATGTGACTGAATGATAAGTTGACCGCAACATACCCCATAGTTGAAAAAGGATCAGAAGTAAGCCACAAGGTGTCTGACGTAACAACAGACCTCGAAATACTTGTTGAGCCACCTGAAAATATAGACGTATTGGTAGACCAACTTGCCGTAGTACTAGTAGCTGCGGTAGAATTAAATTGAAGGGATGTTCCCTCGAAGTCTTCATTTAGAATGGTGGTTTGCCCTATGGCACCCCATGTCAGAAAGAAAAACCAAATAGAAAGTAACTGTTTATTCATAGCATAAAATAAAAATAGGGACTAATAAATTAGTCCCTATAAAGTTAAAACATTATTTCCTTATTTGGAAATCACCATTTTTCGAACAATTCTTTCTCCCTCAAATTCTATTGAGTAGAAATAAACTCCATCCGCCCAACTAGCAACATTCAATTCAATTAAATGATCTCCTGCTGACTGAAACTGTGATTCTCTGTAAAATGATTGTCCAAGCATATTAGTAACACTAAAGTTTAACATACCAGATGTTTTTAATCCGTACATAATTTTGGTGTAACCACCTGTTGGATTCGGTACGTTTTGATTCAACGTTACATTCTTAGCAGCAAATGTATTCAAACCAACTGGGAAGCAGTTGTTATATTTATTGGTATCTGTTCTAGAAATAGTATCTAAACAGAAGTCATCTATCTGCCAACCTTCATCTTTAATCGAACCATCTGACTCATATCTAAATCTAAATACCGCTCTAGTATCCTGGTCAAATCCAAGTACATTTTTAGACAATATCCAATTTGACATACCAGTCCAACCTGCATTTTGAGTGTTGTTCACAATTGCAGCAACATGCTCGGTATTATACCAGTTTTCTGCAATACCGGCATTGTCATAGAGCGTTCTCCAAGAAGCTCCATCATCTACTGAGTATTGAAAATGACCTCCATCATTATCTTCTTCTGTTTGAAAGCGCTGTTGGAAGCTAACCTCATAACACTTTTCTGCTTCCATTTCAATATAATCTGAAACAACGCTTGAAGAATCATAGTTTTCATACGTAGTATCTAAAACTGTTACCCATGAGTTAGCGCCACTATTGGTTCCACTCAAGAAAGGTTTAGTTGGAGAACCCAAGGCAAAACTATTTCCAGGCTCAGCATAAGTGTAAGCATTTACTGCTCTCCATGCACGAGCGCTGTTATCAAAATCATTACAATAACTCGCCGAATTGTTTACGTCAACGGTATCAAGAACATTAATCTCGAAGTAAGCAGTATCATCTGATGCTCTAGTGTCTGGGTAGTTCCCATCGTTTGGATCACTAGTCCACGCCTTGAATTTATGAATTCCAGGAGTCGCAGTCCACACATCGTTAAACAAGTGAGTTCTTCTGTCTTTGTATCTTAACTCAGGAACAAACGTGTCAATTTCAGTAATAACCGGATTATTATCAATCTGGAGGTTCACTTTAACATTATCTACTGAATCCAATCCATCATCTAATAATGAAACTTGAATTGGATAGTCAATTGCTAGTGGTAAATTACCTTCTAACCCAACTAGGGTAATCGTATCGATTCCCATACTTAATTTAGCAGGACAAATCCAATCATATGAAGCAGAGTTAATGTTCTGCTGACCTCCTAGAGTCAACCAATACCTAAAACCAAATGCCTGTGCTTCAAAACGTAAAACATTACTTGACGGGTCTTGTAGGTTGATTTTCACTTCTTGACTATCCTTAACACATACAGTTCTAGTGTACGTTCTAGTAGGATCCAACGTATCAGTTGGTTCCCACAGTCGTTTTTCAGGACGCTGATTATTCACAAACACTTCCCAGAATCCTCCACCTGCAGGATCAACAGCTGGCATTGTACTAAACTTCAAAGTAAGGTCACAACCATAATAGCTTTCAGTAACCTTAAAAGAGGTATCATTTCGAGGTTCCGTATCATTTGGCATGACTGATCTAACTTGTATGGTATAATCATCAAACCCCGGGAACATTGAGCGTATCGAAGAAGTCACTCTTGCTGTATCAAAAACATTTAATGTCAATGACAGTGTTTCATTTACAATATCTACTGTGTTCATGTCTGAATCCAGAACAGTAATTTCAATAGGAATATTTGAAACCGGTGTACGGCCAAAGTTTTCAATTTTATATTCAACAAACGCTGAATCAATCTCACAATAAGATAATGGCGAGAATACACCAGTTACAGCTACATCAACCGGTTCAGGGTTAATAATATTAAAATTATCTACAATAGCTCCAAATCCCACCTCATCAGAAGAGTCGGACATGAATCTAAAACGGAATAACACTTCATCTAAATCATCTAAGAATACTGTTTTAATTCTAGATCGCTCAAACCCTGAAGTTGTATCAGCCCAACATGGAACAAACTCTATGTTTAAGTTATTATACCAGTTTAATGTGGCAGGAGGATTATTATCATCTAAAATAACATTCCAATTATCTCCGCGGTCCAAACTATACTCTAAGTGAACACCATCGTTATCTGCAATATCCCTAAACATTTCAAATTGGACGAAAGTAGAATCTGTATTTCTAAAGTCAACAAATGGAGAAACCAATGAATTATCTAGACCAATACTATATTTCTGATTACCGTTAGTTCCCCATACAAAAGGACTGGAATATGCCGTACTTGGACTTCCAGGAGCCTTAGCAGGCTCGTATCGTTTCCATTTACTTGGTATACTTCTTTCAATTGGAAAGCTTACCCAGTCGTCAGCTTTTGTATTGTCATCATAATTGTCAAAATAAGATACCGTTCGCTTATTCAACCCGTACGAAAATGCAAAATTAGTATCATTGGTATTAGCAGTATCATTTGCTAAGTTCACTATTACTTCCAATTTAAAGGTACTATCAGGAGCGATATAAGGTACAGAGAAGGACAAATCCTGTTTTACAGCAGGAAGTAGGTTCAGTGAACTAAACGTCTCTGTCTGAGTACTAACTTGTACATCGTTTCTGTCATATACCGTATAAGTAGCATCTAGCGTCGTGATCGGAAGTACTCCAAAATTTTCAAGCTCAAACGTAGCTACTTCGGGAGTTTTAGGTGTATATGGTTTGGTGTAGACTCTTGCTGTTGCAGCATTGTAGATTGGACCATTAAAAACGTAAAAGTCATCAATAGCAATATCTCCAAGATCTCCACCTTTACCTGCTTTTGCTCTTAATCGAATTTGTACTACTCGATCTCTGTAATTATAAAAGTTAACTTGCTTTAATCTCCATGCATCACCCTGGCTACCAATAATTGGAGGAGAGACATCTCTAACCCAACCTGGAATTGATTCATCAAAAATATCAATGTGCAATGTATCAATATGAGGCCCATTCATGTGGTACCAAAACTCTAACGTTGGGTTGGGAGTTTCATAAAAATCCAAACATGGTGAAATCAAATGCGCTTCCTGTCCTACGTGTCCGGTAGCTTCTAGAAATAAAAATTTCTGACCTGATTTACCTGCTTGTGGACCTGTACCAACTGTTTCTGTAGAATCTACTCCTACCCACCAATCATGAAAATCACCTTGTCCGTTAATCCACTGATTATATAGCAAACCCGTTTGGTCGAAAGGGAATGTTTCAAAATCTTCTAGATATGGAAATTGAAAAACAGGCAAATCTTCACAAGGTTGAGGCAAATCGGGATAAATCACCATGTATCGCTCTCCAACCAATGGAATTCGAGTTGTATTTATACAACCACTAGAATCAATAAACTGCAAGTAGTAACGAATTGAGTCTCCAATTTGTGCTTGTGGAATTACGCCTCTAAAGTTTGCAGAAGAAACATTTACAATTGGCACAGAATCTTCAATTATGGATACATAATTTCCTGAATTAGGAGGATTTTGACGAAACAATTCGTAATAAATATTCGTTCCTCTTTGTCTAACACCTGATTGATCGGTTACACTCGCGATGAATTCGAAAGGACCGGTATCATAAACTCTTCCATTACCATAAGGCCCAGGGTAGTTTGATGGAGGAGATAACACTACTCGAGGAGGAAGCAACTCACAAGAAGCACCTGCTACAATAACGTTATCTAAGAACCAACCTGCTCTATTTGCAGCACCAGGCTGAGAAGAAGGACGGTCACGAAGTGCGAAACGTACCAATACATTTGGCTGACCTGCAGCAAACAGTGTAATATCAAACGTTGCTAATCTCCACCAAGAATTGGTAGGATAGGTTGCCGCGTTTGCAGGCGTTCCATTTCCTCTCCAACCGAGTATGTCAGAGAATTCTGAGAACACACTATCAGTTTGGAGGTTCGCTCCTCCTTGGTAAGGCGTATTGCCCGGACCGAGTTTCGTCCATGTTAACCCTCTATCGTTAGAAACCTCAACATAAGCCTGGTCCAATCCTTCGATTTTGGCAATATGATCAAAGCTCAATAATACACTCACATATGCGGAAGCATCAATGGTATCAGTCGTCAGATACAATATATCGCCAACTGCTACACTAGCAGAGTCCGAACTCGGAGCAGATTGTCCCAATTGGCTAGTTACTGCCCATCGGTTATTATTTAGGCCAGAAGCAGAAGAAGAAGTCATGTTCACGGTAGGCCCGTCAAATCGTTCTTCAAATATATTTACTGTAGGTGTTTGCGCGTACAAGTAAGCACTTGTAAATGAAAATACTGCAAACAAGGAAAATTGTAAGAATTGTAAACTTCTTCTCATCGTTAGTTTCATTAATTTAATTAAAGTTGGGCTAATTTAATTATAGTAAAATTATAATACAACTTAATTGTACGCTAACCTACTATTCAGCCTTAATTGGTCTTCATGCATATCATTGACGCTAAATCAAGATTCGAGGTTGCACGATTTTTTATCCAT
>CBFHZL010000113.1:0-8287 GCA_965660325.1 uncultured Acidiluteibacter sp. | reverse complement strand
ATGAACGGACAAGAAAAGCAGAAACACTTATCGTAAATAAGCCTTTTTCTATACAAAGTAGTAGAAAAGCTTAATTTTACATGACCAAAAACGATAGATTCTATGAAAAAAGATATTACCAATCTGTCCGATATAGAATTGCTCGTGAACACCTTTTACAGCAACATTCGAGCAGATGACTATTTAGGGCCAATTTTTAATGAACGAATTGGGGATAAATGGCCGGAACATTTGAAGAAAATGTACCGATTTTGGCAAACCATTCTCTTGGATGAATACACTTATCAAGGCAGGCCATTTGCTCCTCATGCGAACTTACCAGTTGATAAATCCCACTTTGATCAATGGCTAACTATTTTTCATAAAACAACCGACCAATTGTTTGAAGGTGAAAAAGCTAACGAAGCTAAATGGCGAGCAGGCAAAATGGCTGAAATGTTTAATTATAAGATTAATTACATTCGCGAAAATAATTCAACACCAATTCAATAACCAATGGCATCTCCTACTCCAATCAAGCGATACAAAGCATTGCAGCCGCTGAGCAGAGAACATCATCAAGGATTATTGCTCAGCTGGAAAATTAAAAAAGGCATCAGCAAGTCCGTTGCTCCTGAGCGGATAGCAGATTACGTAAATTGGTTTTACGAACACTACCTAAAACCACACTTTGAAGCAGAAGAGCGTCACCTCTTCCCTATTTTAGGCAATGAGCATCCACTCGTGCAACAGGCCTTAGCAGAACACCAACACTTGTTGGACCTTCTATTAAATCAACTTCCGGATGAAATTGAAACCTTTGGAAATGCCTTGGAACAGCATATCCGATTTGAGGAAAGGCAGCTATTTAACGAACTTCAAACCAAAGCCTCAGCTGAGGAGTTAAGCCATTTAGAAAAACAACTAGATGAAGCTGACTTTTGCCTGATTTGGGACGATCCATTTTGGAAATAACAATCCTATAAGTACGATTAATACAGCAATGGCTCCGTTTTTTAACTTTAAAGCATACTAAACCGATAGGGTTTAAATAGTTTATCTATATTTGCCCGAAATTTAACCGAATTGTGGACGCACTAACACTCATTTCAGTTGTAGGATTGCCTATCGCCATTGCTGTATTTTTAGCGATCAATATGGGCGCGAGTGGAACATCCACAGCATTTGCAGCGGCTTATGGAGCAGATGTGATTAAAAAGCGATGGATTCCGATCTTATTTGCTGGAATGGTTATTATCGGGGCATTTTTTGGAGGAAAAGAGGTGTCCTTAACCTTGGGGGAAGGTATCTTGTCACCATCTCTATTTACACCAGTTTACACTTCCGTAATTTTGTTTGCAATCGCTATTTCGCTGTTTGGCGCCAATTTAATGGGTGTACCTCAATCTACGAGTCAAACCACAGTGCTAGCCATCGCAGGTGGAGCAGCCGCTTTGGGTGAGCTAAACACTGACAAATTGTTTTATGAAATTGTCCCCATGTGGTTCATCCTTCCGTTTGTTGGTTTTACGTTGACGTATGTAATTTCAAAATGGGTATTTCCGCACATTCGCACCAAATCATTGGACGGAGACTTTGAGCATATTCGGGAGTATAAAGGATTAAAAACTGCTTTAATTATCTCGTCATTATATGTTGCTTTCTCGGTGGGTGCGAACAATGTAGCTAATGCAGCAGGACCTATCGCGTCGCTCCTGTTCAATGAATTCGGCCTAACTGAAATCAATGGGTGGTCAATAAGTATGATTTGTTTGCTCATTGCCGCGCCGCTATTTGGGTTTGGAAGTTATTTACTGGGATTCAAGATTACCAGATCAGCCGGTAAAGAAATTGTAAAGGTAACACCATTCTATGCCACACTAATTGGTGCAATCGTTGCTTCCCTCCTGTTTTATGCTTCTGTTACACAAGGTATTCCAAGCTCACTTGTTCAATTAAATGGAGCTTGCTTCATCGCGTTGAGCATGACTAAATCAGGCCGTAAACTGACCTTTTCGAATAAAACAGTTCGTAAATTTCTAAGCGTCTGGATGGTTGCTCCCGCTTTTGCATTTACGGTAACCTACTTTTTGACGTTGTTAGTCGTAGCGTTTGGTAATTAAAATAGGTTCTCAATCGAAAGCCACTATTTACAAACTCCTCAACGACTTGCGGGACAAGATAAAACTCACCAATACCAACACAGCGCCAAGAGCAAATGGAGCACCTGCAAACTGAAAAGGAGCATCCTCTTGCGTAAATTGGTAAAACAAATTGGTCATAATCAACGGACCAATAATAGCTGACAAACTAATCAAAGCAGTCATCGCTCCTTGTAGCTCTCCTTGTTCATTGTCGGCTACTTGATTAGAAACGACACCTTGCAATGTTGGAGATGCTATACCACCGAGGCAATACGGTAATAGGAAGGCAAACAACATCCACCCTTTGGTGGCTGATGCAAATAAAATTAAGCCAACAATCCAAAAGGCATAGCCAATATAAATGGTCTTCTTTTCACCCCATAGCTTTACCGCATATTTAACTAATCCTCCTTGCACAATCGCTACAATTACTCCTACGACACCCAATGAATAACCAACCATGGCCTCATCCCATTCAAACTTAAACATGGTGAAATACGTCCATGTGGTTTGCACCGCTTGACTCGCCATATACACCAGGAAGAAACTGACCATGAGGCCTGCAACAATGGGGTATTTTCTAATGAGCTTTAGGGAACCAATCGGATTGGCTTTCTTTAAATCAATGTCTCTTCGATTTTCTGGTGCCAAGGATTCAGGCAATATAAAAAAGCCATAAACTACGTTTAATAAGGTAAGTCCTGCGGCAATTAAAAAAGGCAATTGTAAACTTACTTTTGCAGCAATACCGCCGACAACAGGTCCAATGATAAAGCCTAAACCAAAAGCAGCTCCTATCATTCCAAAATTTTGTGCTTTTTTCTCAGGAGTACTGATATCTGCAATATATGCTGTGGCTACTGTGATACTCGCCCCGGTAATTCCGGCAAATACTCTCCCAACGAATAACCAACCGATAGATGGAGCAAAAGCATGAAATATGTAATCGATTCCTAGCCCTAAAAGCGCTAATAAAAGTATCGGTCTTCTTCCATATTTATCGCTTAAAATCCCCATGAGTGGAGCAAACAAGAATTGCATGATTGCAAATGCAAAGATAAGCCATCCGCCAATTCGAGAGGCTTCACTCAAGCCACCATCTGTAAGGTTTTCAATTAAGGAAGGTATTACCGGTATGATGATTCCTATGCCAATTACATCCACCAGTATGGTGATGAATATAAATACCATAGAAGCGTTTCTATTCTTCAACGAGTAGTATTTAGTGTTAAATGGTAATTTTTAAGCCATCATAGGCCATTTCTATTCCTTCCGGAAGCTCAGCCATTTCATCATCATATTTACCGAATAAATGGCTGATATGTATAAGGTATGCCTGTTCCACAGCGAGTTCTTTTACTAATGCAATGGCCTCATCTAAATTATAATGTGAAATGTGCTTTTCTTTTCTTAACGCATCTATTACAAGAACTTTAGAGCCTTTTATTTTCTCTTTTTCTTCTTCAGCGATAAAATTGGCGTCCGTTATGTAAGTAAAGTCCTTGATTCGAAAACCCAGAACTGGTAATTTGTAATGCATCACTTGTATGGGAATCAATTCTAATCCATTCACCTCAAAAGGAGTTAAATCAATGGTATTAAGATTCACTTGAGGCACCCCTGGATACTTCTTTTCAGCAAAAATGTAAGAATACTCTCGTTTTAGAGCTTCTTGAACCTGATCAGTAGCGTAGACTTCCATATCCTTTCGCTGCTTAAAGTTAAAAGCTCTGATATCATCTAAACCTGCAACATGGTCTTTATGCTCGTGTGTAAAAATCACTGCATCTAACCGCTGCACTTTTTCGCGTAGCATTTGCTGCCGAAAGTCAGGACCGGTATCAAACACAATATTTTGTTCAGGAGTAGAAACCATTATCGACGTCCTCAATCGGTCGTCTTTTGGGTTTTCTGATATACATACTTCACAACTACACCCAATTACCGGCACACCTTGTGATGTTCCAGTTCCTAAAAATGTAACAGTGAGTTGATTTGACTTCATTATGCAGGTATCGCGTATAATTCTTTGAGTACCTTAACAACGTGATCAATTTCTTGTTTGGTATTGAATCGTGAAAATGAAAAACGAATCGAAGGACGCTCCATTTGTGCACCGATCGCTCTTAACACGTGAGAACCTACATTACTACCTGACGAACAAGCACTTCCTCCACTTGCACAAATCCCCTCAATGTCTAAATTATACAAAAACATGTCTCCCATATCATTTGGTGGAAAGCATACACTAAGCACGGTATATAAAGAATCTTTACTAGCAGAATCACCATTGAAGTGTACATCAGGTATTGCCGCCTTTAGCTGATCTACCATGTACATTTTTAAATCAGTAACATAGTTTTGATGCGCTTCCATGTCGCGGTGTGCAATTTCAGTTGCTTTGGCCAAACCAACAATACCGTGAATGTTTTCTGTTCCTGCACGCATGTTCCGCTCTTGTGCACCACCAGTAATCATTGGTTTAAGTTTGTAGTCTGCATTTACGTACATAAATCCTATCCCTTTAGGACCATGAAATTTATGCGCAGCGCAGGTTGCAAAATCGATATTTAAAGCTTTAAAGTCAAGGGAATAATGTCCCATTGTTTGTACAGTATCGCTATGAAAAAGGGCTTTATTTTCTTTGCACATGGCGCCTACTCTAGCCAGCGGAAGTAGGTTGGCGATCTCATTATTTCCGTGCATTAAGGAAACGATGGTTTTTTGTGAATGGTCAGCTAATAATTCTTCTAAATGTTTTAGGTCAACATTTCCAATTTCATCTAATCGAACCAATTCAAGCGTAATGCCTTCTTCTTTTGCCAACTCTTCTGCTGTGTGAAGCACAGCATGATGTTCAATTGCTGAAGTAATGATCCGAGTTGCTCCTAAATCATAAACGGCACAACGCAAAATCATATTATCCGCTTCAGTACCACCTGATGTAAAGAAGAACTCAGCAGGTGAAGCATTGTAATAACGAGCAATTTGCTTTCGAGCAGTTTCTACTAGTGCTTTTGCTTCTCTTCCTTTTGAGTGAATAGACGATGGGTTACCGAATGTGTTGGCCAATACTGGCATCATCGCATCCACTACTTCTTGGTCTACTGGTGTGGTAGCAGCATTATCAAGGTACACTTTCATGATTAGCTTTCTTTAATAATTTCTTTGATATCTGATATAATTTTTCCGGCTAAATGATCTGCCGTAGATGCGGTCTCACTTTCTGCATAAATACGGATAATTGGCTCCGTATTTGATTTTCGCAAATGTACCCACTCTTTGTCAAATTCAATCTTTACCCCATCAATGGTAAGGATCGGTTGTTTTTGATATTTCTCATGTACCCGCTTAAGAATTAAGTCCACATCAATTTCAGGGGTTAATTCTATTTTATTTTTTGAGATGTAATAGTTCGGATAACCTGATCTTAGTGTAGAGGTACACTTAGAACAATGCTGTTCATTGAAGTTGGCCAAGTGCGATAAAAATAAGGCTATTCCCACCAACGCATCTCTTCCGTAGTGCAACTCAGGATAAATTACGCCTCCATTTCCTTCTCCACCGATAACAGCATTTACTTCCTTCATTTTCTCTACTACATTTACCTCGCCTACCGCAGATGCACTGTAGGTGCCTCCATGTTTCTCAGTAACGTCTCGTAATGCACGTGTACTTGAAAGGTTAGAAACGGTATTTCCTTTCGTTTTACTCAGCACGTAATCGGCAACAGCTACTAATGTATATTCCTCTCCAAACATTTCACCATCTTCAGATACAATGGCTAGGCGATCTACATCCGGATCAACAACAAGCCCTAAATCTGCATTGTGCTTCTTTACAGCTGCTGAAATCTCTGTAAGATTCTCAGGTAATGGCTCAGGATTATGCGGAAAATGGCCGGTAGGCTCGCAATACAGCTCTACAATATCAGTAACGCCAAGCGCTCTCAATAAAGCAGGCACAAAAATACCTCCTGTACTATTGACACAATCAATTACAATTTTAAAATTCTTCTTTTCAATGGCTGCCTTATCTACTAATGGCAGTGCCAATATTAAGTCAATGTGCTTTTGAAGGTAGCTATCATTTTGAGAAATGGATCCTAACTTACCGACAGATGCATACTTCATTTGGCCTTCTTCAGCTATCGCTAAAATTTCTTCCCCATCTTGTCCTGAAAGAAATTCTCCTTTCTCATTCAATAATTTTAAAGCATTCCACTCTTTTGGATTATGGCTAGCTGTGATAATGATACCTCCATTTGCCTTTTCTTCTGTAACAGCTACCTCTACAGTAGGTGTAGTAGACAGGCCTAAATCAACTACGTGAATTCCCAAACCGATCAAGGTACCAGACACTAAGTTGGTCACCATTTCTCCTGAAATTCGTGCATCTCTTCCGATCACAACAGTAACCTTATCAGCTGAACTTGAATTTCTTGCTAATATCCATGTACCGTAAGCCGATGCAAACTTCACCACATCAATTGGGCTCAAACCATCACCTGATTTCCCTCCAATTGTTCCTCTAATTCCTGAAATTGATTTAATTAATGTCATATTCTTGGTTTCATTTGAGCGGACAAAAATAACAAAAATCTCCTCTTTTTCTTGTTTAAATCTTTGTGTAAAAGAATATCGGAATGGCCCTAAACTTTGCGGTTTATTAATAACTTTGCAATAAGTTAATGCCTATGGAAGAAAGTAATAGTCGCTACAATGAAGATGATCCTGAATTATATTCAGTTAAGCGATTCGAAGAGATGATTTCTACTAATTCATCAGCATATTTTGATGTCGATGAGTTAGAAGGGATGGTTGAATATTATTTGGATAACAATAACACTAGGCAAGCGTTAAGTGTAATTGACTTTGGATTAAGTCAGCATCCAGGTAGCACTACCTTACTCATCAATAAGGCGCAGGTTTATGTACAAATGCACAAACCAAATCAGGCGCTCAAATACTTGTCTCAAGCTGAAGCACTAGAACCTTTTAATATTGATTTATTTCAATTAAAAGCGACGACTTATTCTCAGTTACGACAAGCTGAAAAAGCCATTGAGAATTATAAGAAAGCATTAGAATACGCTGATGAGCATGAGCGAGAAGAGATGCTTATGAGTATCTCATTTGAATATGAAAACCTAAACAAGTACGACGACGCAATAACGTATCTAAAGCAAATTCTAGTAGAATTTCCTGAAAATGAAATTGCTATGTATGAGCTGTACTTTTGCTTTGAGGTGAGTAATCAAATCGATCATGCAATAAAGTACTTTCAATCATATATCGACAACGATCCTTACTCGAATTTAGGGTGGTACAATCTTGGCGCAGCCTACATGAAGCAAGAGTTATTTGAAAAGGCAATAGATTGTTTTGACTTTTGTATTGCAATTAGAGAGGATTTTGCATCAGCATATTACAGCAAAGCCATTTGTCTTGAAAACCTAGATCAGTATAACGAGGCAATCAGCTGCTTTAAAGAAACCTTTGAATACGAGTCTCCAGAGTCAATGACGTATTATTACATTGGCGAATGCTATGAAAAATTAGAAGAAAATGAGCAGGCGTTGGTTTTTTATAAAAAAGCAACACAACTAGACCCATATTGCGCGGAAGCTTGGGTTGGGATGGGTGCTATTTACAATGAACTTGGTCATTTACATGAAGCGATTCATTACATTAAGAAAGGAATAGAACTCGACGAATATAATCCTGAGTTTTATTATGTGTATGGCGATGTTCAGGCGAAATTGGGCTTTCTAGAAGAAGCGCTTATCGCTTATGAAAAAGTAAAAGAATTGGATCCAGACAATCAAGAAATATGGTATGATACCGCTTGGATGTACGACCAATTAGAAAATAAGACTTCGGCCATGCTTTGCTTTCAAGAAGGAATCGAACTGCAAGAGAAGAATGACAAATTAATTTATAATTTCGTAGCCTTTTTATTAAAGTACGGAAGAAAAGAAGATGCCTTATTCAACTTAGACAAGGCACTGGCTATGAATTTCAATCGATATGAGTTGTTGTTTGAATTAATGCCAGAAGCAAAACAAAACCTAAGTGTTTTAGAATTAATAGATTATTATAGAGCGTAGATGAAAAATTTTGATCTGCCGTTTATACCAGAAAGAGCGGCAAAACCAAGAGAAA
>CBFHZL010000112.1:4167-8309 GCA_965660325.1 uncultured Acidiluteibacter sp. | reverse complement strand
CTACATCTGTAAAAGGCGTTTTTAATATTGTTGCGGTTGGATTGATTATCCACCGAAATCATCAAAACTTACGTTTTCCTCCGGTACACCCCAGTCGTCACACATTTTAATAACTGCTGCGTTCATCATAGGAGGCCCACAGAAGTAAAACTCGATTTCGTCTGGTTCATCATGCTTTGATAAGTAATTATCGATAAATGCTTGGTGAACGAATCCTGTAAAACCGTCTCCTTCAGAGTCCATACTTGTTTTAGCTGTCCAATTGTCTTCCTCTAATGGCTCAGACAGTACGATGTGGAATTTGAAATTAGGAAACTGCTTTTCAATCTCTCTAAAGTGATCGATATAAAATAATTCTCTTTTTGAACGACCACCATACCAGTAAGAAACCTTTCTACCTGTTTTTAGCGTGTGGAATAAGTGAAAAATGTGAGCTCTTAATGGAGCCATTCCTGCACCACCACCAATGTATACCATTTCTGCATCTGTTTCCTTGATAAAGAACTCTCCATAAGGTCCAGACACTGTAACCATGTCACCCGGCTTTCTGCTAAATACGTAAGAAGAACAGATACCTGGATTAACATTCATCCATGCATTGTTTGCTCTATCCCATGGTGGAGTAGCAATACGAATGTTTAACATTACAATGTTTCCTTCAGCAGGGTGATTGGCCATAGAGTAAGCTCTAAAAATTGGCTCAGGATTTACCATTTTTAAATCCCATAATCCAAAGTTGTCCCAATCTGCTTGGTACTTATTTGGACCTGCAGGATCATCTGGTAATGGCTTAATATCGATATCTTTAAAGTCTACTGTTATAGCAGGAACATCTAACTGAATGTAACCACCTGCCTCAAAATCTAATGTTTCACCTTCAGGTAGTCTTACAACGAACTCCTTAATAAAGGTTGCCACGTTCCAGTTAGAAACAACTTCACAATCCCATTTTTTGATACCAAAGATTTCCTCTGGAATCTTGATTTCCATGTCTTGCTTCACTTTCACTTGACAACCAAGTCTCCAGTTTTCAGCAATTTCTTTTCTAGAAAAGTATGGCTTTTCAGTTGGTAAAATTTCTCCACCACCTGAAACAACTTGACATTTACACATGGCACAAGTACCACCACCACCACAAGCAGATGGTAAAAATATTTTCTCATTACCGAGCGTAGAGAGAATTGTACTACCTGCATTCACTTCTACCGTTTTCTCTCCATTAATGGTCAGTTTTACAGGACCTGAAGCCGTTAACTTTGCTTTTGCCCAAAGAAGTAGGGAAACCAATAGCAAAACAACGATAAAAACTACACCTATAGAGGTGATAATTGTTGTTGTATTAATCGTTAAAAACATATTTTCAGTTTTTCTTTAAATGATTATTATAATTCAATTCCCATAAAGGACATAAAGGCAATACCCATCAATCCTGTAATGATAAATGTAATTCCTAAACCTCTTAAAGGAGCAGGTACATTTGAATATCTAATTTTTTCTCTAATGGCTGCAATTGCAACAATTGCTAAGAACCAACCTACACCTGAACCAAGTGCAAAAACAGTGGCTTCACCTAAGCTTGAGTATTGTCTTTCTTGCATGAATAAAGAACCTCCCAAAATGGAACAATTTACCGCAATAAGTGGCAAAAAGATACCAAGTGCACCATAAAGTGCTGGAGCAAATTTCTCTACAATCATTTCAACCATTTGTACTATAGAAGCAATAACTGCAATAAACATGATGAAACTCAAGAAACTCAAATCTACATCTGCAAACTCAGGTCCCATCCAAGTCATCGCTCCTGCTTTAAGAACATAATTCTCTAGCAAAAAGTTTATCGGAACGGTAATTCCTAGTACAAATATTACTGCTGCACCTAATCCAACACCTGTTTTCACGGTTTTAGATACTGCAAGGTACGAGCACATACCTAAGAAATAGGCAAAAATCATATTCTCTACGAATATGGATTTAACGAATATATTAATGTAATCCATGATAGTTATATTTCTTAGTTAGACTCGATTAGTTTTGTATTTCTAGAACGCTGCACCCAGATAATGATACCAACGGTAATCAACGCCATTGGAGGTAAAATCATCAAGCCATTGTTAAAGTATCCGAACTCATAAAAAGCATCAGGAATTAATTGAACTCCCCATAGTTTTCCACTACCGAAGAACTCTCTAAAGATGGCTACAACAATCAAAATCCATGCATATCCTGCGGCATTACCAATTGCGTCTAAAACAGAAGGGAATGGTTTGTTACCCAAAGCAAATGCCTCCAAACGACCCATGATAATACAGTTGGTTATAATCAATCCAACAAATACCGATAGTTGTTTCGATACATCGTACACAAATGCTTTCAAAATCTGGTCAACCAAAATTACCAAAGCGGCAACAATCACTAATTGTACAATAATTCTAACTCGTGAAGGAATTAGATTTCTCATTAACGATACAATCAGGTTTGCAAATATCATCACGGCTAATACCGAAACAGACATTACAAAAGCTTGCTTCACTTGAACAGTAATTGCTAAAGCGGAACAAATACCCAATACTTGAATAGTAATAGGGTTGTCATCGTTTAACGGATCTGATAATAATTTTTTATTCTTCTTAGAAAATAAAGGTTCCTTTACTTTCACTTCAGCTGTTTCACTCATGATAGTGATATAATTAAATAGTTATAGACTTGCTTTAGCAGTATTCTTGAAAAATGGCACATAAACACCAAGTGTTCTCTCCATCATTTCACCTACTCCAACACTTGTAATTGTTCCACCAGATATTCCGTCCACTTTATGCGGAGAATCCCATGGTTGACCACCTTTTACAATTTCAACAGAAACGAATTCATTGCCATCAAAAATGGTCTTACCAATAAATTTATCTGTAAAAAACTTTTCTTTGATTTCTGCTCCCAATCCAGGTGTTTCTGATTTATGATCAAATGTAGACCCTGTGATGGTATTCATATCATCGGCAAAAGCTACGTAACCCCAAATCGGACCCCAAAGTCCTTTTCCTGCCATAGGTACAATATACTTTTTACCTTCCTCATTTTCGAAAGTAAACAGTGGGTAATACTTCTCTTCAGCAGTTAGGTTTTTATCCTTGTATTGTTTAACAGCGTCGATATCAAAAGCAGATAAACCTTCTTTCTCTACTACTTTACCTTCATTGTTTAACAACTTTTGATCTACAATGTATTGGTCAAAAAGTTCTCCAGCGTTGCTAGGAGTTGTTTCTATTCCTACCGAAGTAAGAATATTTTGCATTTTTTCAATTCTTACATTTTCGGTTTGCATCGGCTTTAAGCTCTCAGCAGCAAATGATAGTACCGCTGCAACTACAATTACAAGAATTGCAGAAAAACCAAAAATATAACTGTTCTTATTTACGTCCATGTCTTTAAATTTTAAAGCTTATGCAGCTACTTTTACTCGTTTTAAACGCTTATTAATGTTTCCTTGAATCACGTAGTGATCGATAAGCGGCGCCATAATGTTCATGAATAAGATTGCTAACATTACTCCTTCAGGATATGCAGGGTTAAATACTCTAATCATTATAGAGAACAATCCGATGAGGAATCCATAAATCCATTTACCTCGATTGGTTTGAGAAGCAGTAACCGGATCAGTTGCCATAAATACAATTCCAAAGGCAAAACCACCAAATACTAATTGGTTAATTGCAGGAACTTCCATAAATGGGTTTACTGCAAAAGCGTTGAAGATTAATCCCATAACAAGAGCGCCAACCACTCCTGACAACATAATTCTCCAGCTTGCGATACCGGTGTACAATAATAAAGCTGCACCTAATAAAATGGCTAACGTAGATGTTTCTCCAATAGACCCAGGAATCATTCCCAAGAAAGCGGAAGAGAAAATATCGGTGTATTGAACACCTGCAGCGTTAACGTATGTAGTTGCAGATTCTGTTGACTGCGCTAATAAAGTTGCGCCAGTATATCCGTCTGCCATAGTTTCACCTGCAGCTAATGACGTATCAATCCATACTTTATCACCTGACATAAGTGTAGGATAAGCAAAGAACAAAAAGGCACGAGCTGTAAGCGCCACGTTAATAATGTTCATTCCTGTACCACCAAACACTTCTTTACCA
>CBFHZL010000112.1:0-4068 GCA_965660325.1 uncultured Acidiluteibacter sp. | reverse complement strand
CTGTGGCCATTTATGATTCCAAATACGAATTCTACTCCCAGACCTACCGCATAGGAAACCACCACAATTGGAAGCACTTTAATTGCTCCAAAAGTAACCATATCAAGGAAAGTTGCATCAGGTTGACCCAATGCCAAGAAGTGCTGATATCCGGTGTTCCATATTCCAAATAGTAAAGCAGGAACCATTGCAAGGATTACTGTTACCATTGTTCTTTTCAAATCGATCGCATCACGAATGTGAGCTCCTGTATTTGCCGTATGTCCCGGAACGAACAAAAACGTTTCAAAAGCATCGTAAGCAGGATAGTATTTTTCCAACTTACCACCCTTTTCAAAGTTTGGCTTTACAGCATCCAATATATTTCTAAATATCTTCACGTTGTGTAATTTTTAGATGTTGATTTATAATGATTCAATTCTTAATTTTTCTAATCCGTCGCGTACAATAGACTGAACAGGCATTTTTGAAGTACAAACTACTTCGCATAGCGCAAAGTCTTCCGGAGCTACTTCGTAGATACCTAATTCTTCCATTGACTCGATATCCTCTATCATGATAGATTTAACAAGTTGCTGTGGATAGATCTCAAATGGAAAAACAGCCTCATATTGCCCTGTTACCACATAGGCTCTTTCCTCACCGTTCATTTTAGTATCTAATTTGTACTCTTTATTTGGTGTTAACCAAGAGAACAATGCTCTTGAAGCAGACCATTTACCGAAGTTAGGAGCAATCCATCCGAAAAATTCAGGCTCGTGATTCTCAGGCAATACAGTAACTTGGTGATCGTAAAAACCAACATATCCCGTCTCTTCAATTCGAGAACCGGTTAAAACGTTCCCAGATATAAATCGCTTAGTACCTTCTTTAATATTTCCTGTCAACACAGCAGATGCAGGCGCACCCAATACGGTTCTATAATACTTTGGTGCATTTACTTCAGAACCTGCTAAAGCTATGATTCTTGAAGCATCGAACTGGCCACCTAAGAAAAACTTACCGATTGTAGCTACATCTTGAGGGTTTACAAACCAAACAGTCTCGCCTTTACCAATTGGATCAATGTGGTGTATCTGAACACCAACATTACCCGCCGGGTGAGGACCTGTAACCTTATTAATTTGAACACCTTTAGCGTTAGCAAAAGCATCATCAGCCTTTATATTACCTCTTACATTCAAATGAACCTTTCCTGCAGTTAATTTAGCAATCGCCTCAATACCTGCTTGAAAAGCTGCTTCTTGACCATGTAAAATAAAATCATAATCAGGAGCCAATGGGCTTGAATCAAAAGCAGAGATAAAAATAGCTTTAGGTGCCTCATTAGGATTAGCAATTACGTCGAAAGGACGTTGACGAACCATTGGCCAAAGACCTGCTTCCATCATCACTTCTTTAACTTGCTGTCCGTCCATGCCTTTTACATCAGACACATTGTGCTTTTCGTAGACTGTTTCTTTGTCTACTTTTATAATCACTTCTAGGATGACACGCTTTGCGCCTCGCTTAATTTCAGCTATTGTTCCACTTAGTGGTGCAACAAATTTCACTTGTTCATGATTTTTGTCGTAAAAAATCGGAGTTCCTGCCTTTACAACATCTCCCTCTTTTACTAACATTTTCGGACGAACTCCTATAAAGTCTCCCGGCTTCAAAGCAACAGTTTCAGCGTGTAAAGCATTGGTATGTATCTTATCAGCTGAACCAACAAGCTTAATATCTTTACCGCGTTTGATTTTTATCTCTTTAGACATAGTAATTGTTTCAATATACAAATCGGGCGCAAATTTAATTATTACTGTCCTTTGGACAAGTTTTTTAATCAACATTTTTTCACGTTTTATTAACGTGCCTAAAATCTATTGATTCAGCTTAAAAATTAAATTTTTAATTTAACAACTATGTGTCTCTTTGGTTTGAGCGAACTACCATTAAAGGGTAAAATATCGCTCATAAATGAAAAGAGAACGACACCCGATTTATAGGTATAAAGTGACACAATTTGCAAAAAGAGCATTGAAGAAAAAGATTTAGATAGATGAAGCTACCAAATAACCGTTAATTGCTATAACTTTACCAGATATGAAATTTTACAGCATGAAAAACGGATGTTTTATCTTTTCCCTCCTCCTATTTTTTGGATGTTCAACCACTCAAAAAACTTCCTCTTCAGATCAAAAAAGCAAGGATTCTATCAGAAATCAAACGGAATACTTCAAAGAAGATTTTTTACGGTATAACGACCACGTTTACATGGAAGGTGTAAAAACAGTTAAGTTATTTCAAAGTGACGACCAGTTGACCTACCCTATTCTGTATATGGGGGACAATAAACAACTGACGCTCAGCTTTGATGTTATGGGTAAAGATTTTGAGAATTATAACTTTAGTTTTGTTCATTGTGATGCCAACTGGGAACCTTCCATACTAACAGAACCTGAGTACCTCAATGGATTTTCCAATGGGTTTATAGAGGACTATTTATTTTCGTTTAACACCTTGCAGCCTTATGTGAATTATCAGTTAAAATTTCCCAACCAAGATTTTAGTTTTAAAAAATCAGGAAATTACTTATTAAAGGTATATGCAAATAACGATGAAAGCCAATTATTACTGACCAAACAATTTTATATTGTAGATAATAAAGTCGAGGTGGAGTCAAATATACGTCCGGCCACCTTAGCCAGATACAGAGATTACAAGCAGGAAGTTGACTTCTCAGTTTTATACCCCAATTACACCATTGCGGACCCGTACCAAGACATTAATATTGTTATTCGTCAAAACTTTCGATGGGACAATGCAATCACCGGATTGAAACCGCTATTTATGAAAGGAAATGAATTGGAATACAATTACGAGGACAAGAATCTATTCTGGGCAGGAAATGAATTTCGCAATTTTGATTTGAAAGACCTTCGCTACCAATCGATGAATGTGAGCAGAATTGCTTTTGAAGATGACCAAAAGACACATGCCTATTTATTTCCAGAATTGTCAAGATCTTCTCAACGCTATCTTTTTCAACAAGATTTAAATGGGCAATATTTAATTAAAAGAGATGATAGCAGAGATAGTTTCAATGAAGCGGATTATGCCAAAGTTCACTTTCAGCTCAACTATCCACAGCCGCTTAGCAACGGTAATCTTTACGTTTTTGGTCGATTGAGTAATTGGGAGTTTATGGATGAGTTCAAAATGCAGTACGATTACACCGACAAAGCATACAAAGCCTCTCCGTACTTAAAACAGGGATACTACAACTATCAATACATATTTTTACCTGACGGTGCTAAAGAGGGTGATGTGCTCACGATTGAAGGATCCCACTTTGAAACACAGAACAATTATTACATATTTGTGTACCACAGACCGCAAGGGACCGTTTATGATCAATTAATTTGTTTATATTTCAATGAATAAAAACGCTTAGGATGGTACAACCGCTAACGAATGATATCAAGATTACTGTTAAAACAACCTTTGACCCATTGGAATCTAAACCACTTGAGCAGTTGTTTGTATTCAGATACACTGTTACGATTGAAAACTGCTCGAAGGAGCCCATGCAACTTTTAAGACGACATTGGATGATTGTAGATGCAAATGGTCACAAAAGAGAAGTAAAAGGAGAAGGTGTGGTTGGACAACAACCGACATTGCTACCTTTAGAAAAATATGCGTACCAGTCTTTTTGCGTATTTAAGACGCCAATTGGCAAAATGAGCGGCAGCTACCTGATGAAGAACTTGTCTGAAAATGAGAACTACCTTATTCCCATAGCCGCATTTAGTTTTTGCATGCCGACGTTGTTGAATTAGCTATCAAATCAGATTTAGTAACCAATTTTAAGTTTAACGCAAAAAAAGCGGCTTTAGAATTCTCTAAAACCGCTTTTAATCAATATACTTTAATTGCTTTTATCCTTTAAACGCCTCATGCGTTGCCTTTAAAATCGCAAAAGCTCCTTCTGTAGTTGCAGATTCAGCATAGGTTCTCAAAACTGGCTCTGTTCCTGATGGTCGAATCATTACCCACTCATCATTTGCAAAATAGAATTTATAA
>CBFHZL010000111.1:0-8436 GCA_965660325.1 uncultured Acidiluteibacter sp. | reverse complement strand
AAGCGTTACGGCTATTTATAAGTAAAAGTTATGGCAAATATTGTTGCAATTGTTGGTCGTCCAAATGTTGGAAAATCAACGTTATTTAATCGCATTACAGAAAGTAGAAAGGCGATTGTTGATGAGCAGAGTGGAGTAACACGTGATCGTCATTTTGGACAGGCCAACTGGTCAGGTAGAGATTTTACCATCATTGATACTGGTGGATACATTAGCGGCTCTGAAGATGTTTTTGAAGGAGAAATTCGCAAGCAAGTTGAGATTTCTATTTCTGAAGCATCTATCATTTTATTTGTGGTTGACGTAACAGCAGGTATTACAGATCTTGACGACGTAGTTGCTGGTATGCTTCGTAAGAGCGGAAAGAAAGTGTTTGTTATTGCCAATAAGGTAGATAATAATGAAAGGTGGGGAGAGTCAGCTGTATTTCATGCATTTGGATTAGGTGATCCGTACAATATTTCTTCATTAAGTGGGAGTGGAACAGGTGATTTATTAGATGATGTAATCAAGGAATTTCACGATGGAGATGAAGAAGAAATTGACATTCCAAAGTTTGCCATTGTTGGTCGTCCGAACGTTGGTAAATCATCCTTGGTAAATGCACTTATCGGCAAGGAGAAAAACATTGTAACCGACATAGCAGGAACAACAAGAGATGCATTGGGTACACGCTACAATGCCTTTGGATTTGACTTTATGCTTACCGATACAGCTGGACTTCGTAAAAAAGGAAAAGTCGATGAAGATGTAGAGTTTTATTCTGTTATGCGATCCATTCGAGCCATCGAAAATAGTGACGTTTGTATCCTATTACTAGAGGCAGATAAAGGTGTAATGGCGCAAGATTTAAATATTTTGCAGTTGGCCTTAAAGAATAAGAAAGGACTAGTAATAATGGTCAATAAATGGGATTTGGTAAAAGATAAAGGAACCAATACCATGAGAGATTTCAAAAATGCTATTCTCGAGAAGATTGCACCATTTAATGATGTGCCTGTTATTTTTACTTCGGTAACAGAGAAACAGCGTATCTTAAACGTGCTAGAAGAGGCAGTGCATGTCTATCAAAACAGAATTAGAAAGATTCCGACCAATAAGCTGAATAAGGTGATGCTTCCAATTATTGAAGCTGTTCCACCGCCTGCAGTGAAAGGGAAATACATCAAAATTAAATTCATTAATATGTTGCCGACTTATAAGCCAACATTTGTATTTTACTGCAACTTACCTCAGTATGTTAAGGAGTCGTATAAGCGATTTGTGGAAAATAAGCTGAGAGAGAATTTTGATTACACAGGTGTACCAATTCAGTTATTTTTTAGAGAGAAGTAAATGCAAAACATATAGAAAGTAAAAAATCCATCTTGGCTATGCCGAGATGGATTTTTTTATGATAAATGCTTCGAACTTTATAATCCGAATCCTGCTTTTACTTTATCTACAAAATCTAGTTTCTCCCAAGTAAACAACTCAACATCCATTGTTTTGGTTTCACCATTGGGCTGAGTAAATGATTTTGAAACAACCTCATTTGTACGTCCCATATGACCGTATGCAGCCGTTTCGCTGTACATTGGTGTTCTTAATTTTAGTCTACTTTCTATTGCCGAAGGACGCATATCAAAGATTTCAGCTACTTTTTTAGCAATAGCCCCGTCATTCATATCCACTTTGGCAGTTCCGTAAGTTTCTACGAAAATTCCCATGGGTTCTACTACGCCAATTGCATAAGATACTTGCACTAAAATTTCATCTGCAACACCTGCAGCTACTAAGTTTTTAGCGATATGACGTGTTGCGTAAGCAGCACTTCTATCTACCTTACTTGGGTCTTTTCCTGAAAAAGCACCACCACCGTGAGCTCCTTTACCACCGTAAGTATCTACAATGATTTTACGACCAGTCAAACCAGTATCTCCGTGAGGTCCACCAATTACAAACTTTCCAGTCGGGTTAATGTGGTATTTAATATCGTCATTGAACAAAGCTTGTAAATCAGCAGATAAATGAGCTTTTACTCTTGGGATTAATATCTCAACGATGTCTTTTCTAATTTTAGCCAACATCGTATCATCGTCACCAAAATCGTCGTGCTGCGTAGAAATTACAATCGCGTCAATGCGCTGAGGTACATTTTCATCTGAATACTCAATGGTTACTTGGCTTTTCGCATCAGGTCGCAAATAAGGAATATCTTTTCCTTCTCTTCTTAACGCTGCTAATTCTTTTAACATCAAGTGAGATAAATCCAATGCCAATGGCATGTAGTTCTTGGTTTCGTTGGTTGCGTAACCGAACATCATACCTTGATCACCTGCACCTTGCTCTTCTTTTGAAGCTCTATCAACACCTCTGTTGATATCATCAGACTGCTCATGTATAGCTGAAAGCACACCACAAGAGTTTCCGTCAAACATATACTCGCCCTTGGTATATCCAATGCGATTAATTACGTCACGCGCAATTTTTTGAACATCTAAATAGGTGTTTGATTTTACTTCACCTGCCAGTACCACTTGTCCTGTGGTTACTAATGTCTCACAAGCCACCTTCGATTCTGGATCAAATGCTAGAAAGTTATCAATTAAAGCATCAGAAATTTGGTCTGCTACTTTATCAGGATGTCCTTCTGAAACTGACTCGGATGTAAATAAATAGGGCATTAATTATCTGTATTAAATGAATAAACGGTTGCTAAATTACTAAATGTACGCATACTATTAAACATACATTTATAGCTTATTTTTGTTTCGTCAATTGCTTGAAGATATCTTCTAATTTTTGGTGCTCTTTCTGAAGAGTAAGCACTGATGCTCCTTGCTCTACAGCAAAATTAAACAGCTTAGTTCTCAGGTCTACTTTCGCGTCACTCTCAATCTTAAAGGCGTTATTGGCTGTTCGCTCTATGGCGATTACTCCTTCCATTTGCACGAGCTTTTGTTCGTCTATTTCGCCTTCAAACTCGATGGTAATTACAATTTTCTCTGTGCTTATAGAGGTGAGCTCCTTCGCTGATTTGTTAGCCACTAATTCACCTTTATTGATAATCATTACCCGATCACAAATGGCTTCTACCTCTTGCATAATGTGGGTGGAAAGCATTACGGTTTTCTCTTTACCAACTGTTTTGATCAAGTTTCTGATTTCAGCCAATTGATTCGGATCTAGTCCTGTTGTTGGCTCATCAAGGATCAATACTTTCGGGTCGTGAATAAGTGCTTGGGCCAAACCAACACGTTGACGATATCCCTTAGAGAGTTCTCCTATTTTTTTATTTTGTTCTACTTGTAGGCCTACTTTTTCAATGATATCATCAAGCAACTTTTTAGTTGGTTTGATTTTGTGAATTTGTGCGACAAAGCCAATAGATTCCCGCACATACATATCTAGATATAGGGGATTGTGCTCAGGTAAATAACCGATTAAGTTTCTTACACCTAAGGCATCTTCATTTACATCAATCCCACAAACACTTACCTTACCTTCTGATGCAGGTAGGTAAGTGGTAATGATTTTCATCATGGTTGACTTTCCGGCTCCATTAGGGCCTAAAAAACCAACGATTTCTCCTGGTTTTACTTCAAAGCTCACATTGTTTAACGCACGCTGTTTGCCATATAATTTACTTATATTCTCTACCTTTATCGACATGTTTAAAGCTCATTAATAATGGTCGAATTTACTAAATTTAAGCGGCCGAGTAGTGTTAAATTAATTCAAATTGAAGGTTGGAAGGAGTAGTTACAAAGTCAACAGGAAGCTGGTATACCGTTAGAGCAGAGAATGGCGAGCGTTACGAATGCCGTCTAAAAGGTAAGTTTAGAACCAAAGGTATAAAAAGTACCAATCCTGTGGCGGTGGGTGATCGGGTAGCGTTTAAGCAAGAAGAAGAGGCAAATGTTATTTTTAAGCTCGAACCAAGAGAGAATTATATCATTCGTAAGTCAATTAATTTATCAAAGCAAACGCACATTATAGCCGCCAATGTAGACCAGGCTTTTTTGTTTGTGACGCTAAAGTTACCTGAAACCTCTCTAGAATTTATAGATCGGTTTTTGGTAAGTGCTGAGGCTTATCATATTCCTACGAAGTTGATTTTTAATAAAATTGATATCTACGACGAGGAAGAGTTGAAAATGATTCGATTTATTCAATCCATTTATACTAAAATAGGGTATGAGTGTTTTGAAGTCTCTGCAGAGAAAAATATTAACCTCTCTATCATTGAGGAATTACTAAAAGATAAAATTACCATGCTTTCTGGCCATTCTGGAGTGGGTAAAAGTACACTGATTAACCAATTAGATCCTGATTTGGATTTAAGAACGTTAGCTATTTCTGAAGCCAATAAGTCTGGTATGCACACCACTACATTTGCAGAAATGCACCCCTTAGTTTTTGGTGGCGATATTATTGACACACCCGGAATAAAAGGGTTTGGCGTAGTACATTTGGAGAATGCGGAGCTGAGAAATTACTTTCCTGAAATGTATTCACGACAAGGAGATTGTAAATTCAATAATTGCATTCACTTGAACGAACCTGGGTGTGCTATAAAAGATGCCATTGACGAAGGTGAAATTTCAACTACACGGTATGCAAGTTACCTGAGCATTATGGAAGATGAGCAAGGAGAAACGTATCGAGCAAAAGGGTATTAATGAGACTCAACTTTTACAAGACTTTTTCTTCTAACTCAAGACTTCTTTTCAATAAAAATTTGAAACGAAGACGAATTCTTATTTTAATGTTGTTCCCTGAATTTTTATTTTTGGATCATGAATCCATCTTTAATGTACTTTTGTCTTGAAACAAAATGAACCAAAAAATCAAGGCTGTGAAAATTCTTTTTCAATTTGCTCTTTAAGCCTAAGACGTTTAACGGATCTCCTCATTTCTTCGGAGCTAGTCAAACTTTCTAAGGCATAAATTCGAAATTATTAAAGAATTTTCAAGGCCGTTCCGTTCTATAAAAAAGTAGAGTTGAAGTGAATAATTGTTGTCCAATTAAAAATATCGAAATGAAAACGAATGCTAATTTCGTTGTTGTCCCTTGAATTTTTGTTTTTGGAAAATGAAATAATTCCTTAGAGAAACCGGGAAGCTCCAATCTGTGATTGGAGATCACTCGGCTGCCTGTCCGCGGCAGGCGGTAACTTAGGATTTATAAAATTTGGAGAAAATAAAATTTCGAAGGACGAGCTTTTTTTGTTTCGTTTTTTTGACGGGCAAAAAAATGAAAAGTATAAATCAAAAAACATAAGCCCTTATTCTATTGAAATTAAATTTCCATTTTTAATAAACTGCATATTGATTGCAAGATGGGTATGATTAAGAATCTATTTAATTCAAAATGTTTTTATTTTTTTATCGGACAACAGTTAAAATAAATAATAACAGACTCTCTTTTTGTTTCGTCGATTGCTGAACATTTGTCGAGGTATTGGCAGCACAAAAAGGAATAAGAAAATTAACTTGATAATAGAAAAATAAAATATTAATGAGAATAGTATTACAACGCGTTACAGAAGCTTCTGTAACCATATCAGGAGTTGAGAAAGCACAAATTGATAAAGGGCTATTGCTGTTGTTAGGAATAGAAGCAGCAGATACCAAAGAAGACCGGGATTGGTTGATTCGCAAAGTAATTAATATGCGAATTTTTAATGATGATGAGGGCGTAATGAACCTTTCGGTAAAAGATATCAATGGAGAAATAATCGTAGTTAGTCAGTTTACACTCCATGCTTCTACCAAAAAGGGTAACCGACCATCTTATATCAAGGCTGCACCGCCAGAAATGGCCAATGAGCAGTATGAACTATTCAAGCAAGAACTTCAAGTAGCCTTTGGGAAACCAATTCAAAGCGGAGAATTTGGCGCTGATATGAAAGTAGAACTAATCAATGACGGACCTGTTACTATTCTATTAGATTCAAAAAACAAAGTATAATGACATTAGGAGAAGCTCAGAAAAAAGTAGACGATTGGATAAAGGAATATGGAGTTCGTTACTTTAACGAACTAACAAACATGGCCATGCTCACAGAAGAAGTAGGAGAAGTGGCAAGAATAATGGCTCGAGAATATGGCGAACAATCCAAAAAGAAATCGGATGAAGGCAAAGAGTTGGGCGATGAGTTAGCAGATGTTTTGTTTGTGCTCGTTTGTATTGCTAACCAAACAGGTATCGACTTACAAGCAGCATTTGAGAAAAATTTAGCTAAGAAAACTCAGCGTGATAGCACACGGCATAAGGAGAATGAGAAGTTGGGGTAAGTTTTACTTAGACAAAAAAAGCCCTTGCTAGAAATTCTAACAAGGGCTTTTGTATGTTGATGAAAGCTAAATTACTCAGCTAACACAATAATTTTATCATTTCTTACTTCTACAACGCCACCATCTACTTCAAAGAAAAGCTCTTTCGTAGAATTTTCTTCTACTACTTTAATACTTCCTTTTTGAAGCACTGCTACCATAGGAGCATGACGATGTAAAACTCCAAAAGATCCATCAGCTCCCGGAAAAGAAGCAGACTTTACATCTCCTTTGTAGACTTGTTTGTCTGGTGTTACTATTTCTAATTGCATAACGTTATGTTTTATACGTCAAAGGAAATCGGTCAGTGGTTTTGAGCACTGACCGAAATTCTGTTGGTATTATTTGTTTTCAGCAAGCATTTTTTCACCTGCTTCAATCGCTTCTTCTATGGTACCTTTCAGGTTAAAAGCAGCCTCAGGATACTGATCTACTTTACCATCCATAATCATGTTGAATCCTTTAATGGTATCGTTGATATCAACCAATACACCCTTAAGGCCTGTAAACTGCTCAGCTACGTGGAAAGGCTGAGATAAGAAACGCTGTACACGTCTTGCACGTGATACCGTTAATTTATCTTCTTCAGACAATTCATCCATACCTAGAATTGCAATAATATCTTGTAATTCTTTGTATCGCTGTAGAATCTCTTTAACGCGCTGTGCAGTACCGTAATGCTCTTTACCTACGATTTCAGGAGTCAAGATTCGTGAAGTAGAATCCAATGGATCTACCGCAGGATAAATACCTAGCTCGGCAATCTTTCTAGAAAGTACCGTAGTCGCATCTAAGTGAGCAAAGGTTGTTGCAGGAGCAGGGTCAGTTAAATCATCCGCAGGAACGTAAACCGCCTGTACAGATGTAATAGATCCTGATTTAGTAGAAGTAATACGCTCTTGCATCACACCCATTTCAGTAGCCAATGTTGGTTGGTAACCTACCGCTGATGGCATACGACCCAATAGTGCTGATACCTCAGAACCTGCTTGTGTAAATCTAAAAATGTTATCGATAAAGAAAAGGATATCTTTTCCGCCTTCTCCTTCTTCTTTGTTTCCATCTCTGTAGTATTCAGCCAATGTTAATCCTGAAAGCGCTACTCTAGCTCTTGCACCAGGAGGCTCATTCATCTGACCAAATACGAAAGTTGCTTTAGAATCTTTCATCAGTTCTTTATCTACTTTAGATAAATCCCATCCGCCTTCTTCCATAGAGTGCATAAAGTCGTCACCATACTTGATAATTCCTGACTCTAACATCTCTCTCAATAAGTCATTTCCTTCACGAGTTCTCTCACCAACACCTGCAAACACAGATAAACCACCGTGTCCTTTCGCAATGTTGTTAATCAACTCTTGAATCAATACTGTTTTACCTACACCGGCACCACCAAATAAACCAATCTTACCACCTTTTGCATAAGGCTCGATCAAGTCAATTACTTTGATACCTGTAAATAAAATTTCAGTTGCTGTCGATAAGTCTTCGAACTTTGGAGGATTACGGTGAATACCCAATCCATTGCTCTTATCAAGATCTCCTAGCCCATCAATTGCATCACCTACCACGTTAAATAGACGACCTTTGATTTCTTCACCAATTGGCATTTTGATCGGCATACCTGTAGCAATAACTGCTGCATTTCTTTGTAAACCTTCGGTAGAGTCCATCGAGATAGCTCTTACAATACCTTCACCAACATGAGTTTGAACCTCAAGGATAACTTTTTCGCCATTAGGCTTTGTTACTTCAAGTGCATCTAAAATGTTCGGAAGCGTGCTTCCTGCTGCATCAAAGCTTACATCTACTACTGGACCAATAATCTTAACGATCTTTCCGTTGTTCTCAGACATTTCTTAAAATTTTGTTATTTAAAAATGTAAAATTCCGTTGCCGAAATTTAGGCTGCAAAAGTAAAATAATTATATAGCTTTTGGAAGCATTGTTGATATTTTTATTTTGGTAATTTTGAGATCCATAGATAATGTAGATTTTTTAATTAACAGTGCGACGAGAGTGAAAGTATATCATGGGATCGAGAATTTTACTAAAATAGCCTACCCTGTGGTTACTACGGGAACATTTGATGGTGTTCACTTGGGGCATATGACC
>CBFHZL010000110.1:0-8594 GCA_965660325.1 uncultured Acidiluteibacter sp. | reverse complement strand
CTGCTTCAACAAGTAACTTTACAATTACTATCACAGAGACGTCTACTGGCTGCACCATTACTGGTTTGGTAGTTTTAGAACGGAATCCCCTAGCATCTATTCAACTCCCGGCAGGTGATGATAATTTTGGCTGTACACCTGTATTGTTCCGATTTATAAATAGTTCTACTCAAATTTCAGGAAATACCACTTTTACTTGGGATTTTGGTGATGGTAGCCCAATAGAGGTTTATAACGCTACAAATTTGGGTGATACTATTCCACATGTTTATATGCCAGGCATTGGCGTACAGAGTTGCGACTTAGAAGTAACATTAGAGGCAACTAATTTTTGTGGTACTTCCACGGCTAGCTTTTTTCCTTTAAAAGTTTGGGATCTTGATGAAGCTCAAATTACTCCAGATAATACTCTTTTATGTTTTCCTGATAATACGTTCCAATATACCAATACGACGATACGAAACTGTTTTCCTGAGGGAAACAATTCACAACGGTATGAATATTGGAATTTTGGAGATTACTGGGGGTTAGGTTATGATTCTATCATCACATGGAGACCTTGGAATCCACCAATTATTAATCCACCACCCATTTCTTATCCTGGTGTTGGAACGTATACGGTAACACTAATTGATAGTAGTTTTTGTGGGAGGGATACGACAAGTCTAAATGTAACAATAACCAATCCGCCTACGGCAGTTTTGACTTCTGACAAGGACACCATTTGTGCAGGTGAGTCGGTGCGTTTTTTCAATAACTCTTTTGGAGGAGCCAATACCTACAGGTGGAATTTTGGTCAAGGTGCAGGATGGCAGAACTTAAGCGGAAATAATAAAAACAGAACGTTTAATACAGCTGGGTCATATACGATTGGATTAATTGTGGGAGTGGCTGGTGCCGTTGGCTGCATGGATACAGCATATGTCGATTTACATGTAAACCCCGCTCCAATCAACAGCTTTACAATTGATAATGATAATGCATGCGATAGTATGACCGTCAATTTTACCAATACAACGACTGGGGCTAACTTTTGGCGATGGACTTTTGGAAATGGCAATACGTTTATAGGAGAAAATCCGCCGGCTCAATTTTATGGCAGTCCTGGTGCATATACCGTTACCTTATTTACACAAAGCATCTCCGGTTGTACAGACTCAATCAATCAAACCTTAAATGTATTTCAAACTCCACAGCCTGCTTTTTTTCCGTCTACAGTTTGTGTAAATGAGGTGGCAAGTTTTACAGATTTGACACCTCAATTGAGTGCAGACCCAATATTGAGTTGGTTTTGGGAGTTTGGTAATGGGCAAACCTCTACTGCTCAAAACCCAAATACAATTTATACTGCTGGAGGTACCTACAATATTGTATTGACGGTAACTACTGCAAATTGTTCTGCTACAGACACCATTCCGATTCTAGTTGAAAATTTGCCTACAGCTAGCTTCTCTGCATCTCCGCAGAATGGTTGCTCAAGGTTGGGTGTCAATTTTACGAATACATCTTCGGCTAATACTACACGTTTTATTTGGGATTTTGGGGATGGGAGTCCAATAGATACCACAGAAAATCCATTTCACGAATTTGTGAATACAACTGAAAATGACACGAATTTCATTGTTACGTTCATTGCATCTACTACATTTGGTTGTGCCGATACTATTTCGGATACCGTAACTGTTTTCCCTATTCCAACGCCTGACTTCATCTCTGATGCAGTGGTTGATTGTGGTCCTATTTCGGTTAATTTTATTAACCTCACAAACGGAACAGGCCTTACCTATAATTGGGACTTTGGGGATGGTACACCAAACAGCTCGTTAGAAAACCCTACGCACGTATTTGATAATAAAACACTCTTCATTTCGAATTATAATGTCAGCTTGGAAGTAACATCGGCCAATGGTTGCCGCGACACCGTGACTAAAACTGTAACGGTGAATCCAGAGCCGATTTTTAACTTTTCTGCTACTCCAGATTCGGGTTGTAGTCCATTAGCAGTTCAGTTTCCTGTAGTAGTGGGAGCGGTTAGTTACCAATGGGATTTTGGTGATGGGAATACTTCATCAGGGCCTAATCCGTCACATGTTTTTGTGAACAATACAACAAACGATCAAACCTTTCAGGTTACGTTAATTGCTCAAAACAGTTTTGGATGTAGGGATACTTCAGTGAGCCAAGTATTGGTTTTTCCTAATCCAACGGCTAGTTTCGCACTGGATACTAATCGTGGTTGTCAGCCACTGCCGATAGAAATCACCAATACCAGTACAGGGGCTAATATTTATGATTGGACATTTGGCGACGGTACTATAAGCGATACAGCTGCTGCTATCTTTTCTAAGGTATTTACGAATGGTTCAGCTGCTACTTTCAATCGAAATATTCAACTAATAACTTCTACCCTCCAAGGATGCTCAGATACCGCTACTCGGACTGTTGAGGTGTATCCTAGGGTAATCGCTGAGGTGGTTTCAGATACCATCGGTTGTAGTCCTTTACCCATTACCTTTTTTAATCAATCAATCGGAGGAATAAACTACCAGTGGGATTTTGGGGACGGAACATCATCCGCTTTAAATGCACCACGTCACGTGTTTACCAACACACAACTGTCGGATACCGTTTTTAATGTCTCTTTAGTGGCTACCTCCATACAGGGGTGTACCGACACGACTAGTCAGAATATTCTTGTGTATCCGAAACCTGTAGCAGACTTTACAATAGATACGGCTTCAGGTTGTCATCCATTGGTGGTGGATTTCACCAATCAATCGTTAATAGCTGATTCATGCAATTGGTCGTGGGGCGATGGTACATTTGAGACCAATTGCTTTTCTTCTAATCAACATCCATTTACGAATACGACCTCTACTTTGCCCATTAATTATTCCTCAAGGCTAATTGTGTTGACCAACAATGGTTGCAAGGATACCACGACTAGAACAATTACCGTAAACCCTCAAGTAATTGCGGATTTTGTAACAGATACAGCCGGATGTAGTCCATTAACTGCTCGGTTCAATAATACTTCTATCGGGAGTAGTGACTTTACTTGGTCTTTTGGTGATGGGGTCTTGAACAATTCAATTAACCCTCTTCACATTTATCAAAACTTTGGACAAAACGATACGGTTTACACTGCTCAATTAATTGCGCGATCTCCACAACAGTGCTTGGATACTACTGAGCTAGATATTACTGTATTTGCAAAACCAATTGCTGATTTTACGGCTACAACTATAGGCGGTTGTCAGCCTCTAGAAGTGCAATACACCAACAATTCTCAATTGAACGATTCCTGCAGTTGGAGTTATGGAGATGGAAGCAGCTTAACGAATTGTAATTTAATTACTAATCATACTTACTTTAACCAAACGTCAATTGTGCCAATTAGTTATACCACTCAATTGCGGGTGTTTACTAATAACGGTTGTTCTGATTCTCTCAACCAAATTATTACAGTAGACCCTCAGGTAATAGCTGACTTTACTTTTGATACGATTGGCTGTTCCCCATTTCCTGTGACCTTCCGTTCTCAGTCTTTTGGCGCATCGGCATACAATTGGGATTTTGATGATGGAAACACAGCTCAAGGGTTAATTGCAAATAATACTTTTACAAATACCACTGCGGCTGATACAACATTTAACGTTCAGCTGATTGCAACATCGGTTTATAACTGCAGTGATACTATGGTGAATGACATTACAGTTAGGCCTACGCCAATTCCTAATTTCACGGCTACGCCAATTACACAGCTTTTTCCTAGTGC
The DNA here is from genome assembly GCA_965660325.1 of uncultured Acidiluteibacter sp. Taxonomy (GTDB): domain Bacteria; phylum Bacteroidota; class Bacteroidia; order Flavobacteriales_E; family Vicingaceae; genus Acidiluteibacter. The sequence continues at coordinate 4,816 of CBFHZL010000110.1, read as the reverse complement.
CACAGTTAACCTAACAAATACAAGTAACCAAGGGCCTTGGGATTTTAGGTGGAGCTTTGGAGATACGACATTTTCAACACTCCAAAATCCCGGATCACACACGTATGGCTATTGGGGAAATTATCGAATTTGGCTTTCGGCAAGTACCGCTTTTTGTGCTGATAGCGTATTTCAAGACATTCGGATAATTGCACCGGTGCCTGTTGCCGATTTTAATGACAGTTCAAAAGGCTGCGAGCCGTTGGAGGTTAGCTTTATCAACGAGTCGATTTATGCTAATCAGTTTACGTGGGATTTTGGAGATGGGAGTGTATCTAGTCAGCGAAATCCAACTTATACATATCGATCTCCTGGAACTTATGCAGTATCACTAACAGCAGTCGGGGATGGTGGTCAAGACGTTGAGCAAAAACAAGGTTATGTTGTTGTTCACCCACGAGCTGTTGCAAGTTTTACCTTAAATAAGGATCCAAATGAAAAGATATTTATTCCAAATGACCCCATAGCTGCAAGTAACTTTTCATTTAATGCCGATAATTTCTTGTGGGATTTTGGTGATGGAAACACGTCAACTGATCGTAATCCCGTGCATTTTTATACAACAGAAGGAGATTTTCTTATTACTTTAATTGCTTACACGGATGAAGGGTGTAATGATACACTTGATGCAGGTAGGTTGGTAACGGCTGAATTACAAGGAGAAGTTAAAATTCCGAATGCATTTACACCAAATACGAGTGGTGGTAATTCGAGTAGTGCAGGAAATGTAAATAGAAACCCCGGATTCGGAGAGGTAAATGATGTGTTTTATGCATTGGTACAAGGAGCACAATCTTATGAACTCAATATTTTCAACAAATGGGGTGAGCTATTATTTGTTTCTAAAGATCAAAACATTGGATGGACTGGATATTACAAAGGTAGACTAAGTCAACAAGATACCTATGTGTGGAAAGTCAGGGCAACTTTTCTTGATGGAAGAACAGTGGTAAAAACCGGCGACCTGCTATTACTTAGATAATATGAAAAAACTAAACTACATATTTCCGCTCTTTTTTCTCTTTTGTTCAGCTCAGCTGCAAGCACAAACAGAGGGATATTCTAGAGCACAGCGGATTGCATACGATGACGCTGATTCGTATATTGCTTATGGGGACTACCTTACTGCATTGGAAAAATTTACACCGCTATACCTTGAGGACAGTTTAAACCCATGGATTAACTATAAGATGGGATATGCTGCTTATAAATTAGGTAAATATTCTACAGCTAAGCCTTATCTGGAGCGCGGCATTAAGGCTACTGAAGATGCCATGTTTTACCTTGCTAGTATTTTACATCATCAATCTTTTATTACAGAGGCTGAGCGTTTAGTCAACGAAATAGACACCTTAGAAGTATCTATTCCTGTAAAGGAATTGAATCGATTAAGACAGCAAATTGATTTTACGAGAAGTCAGTTTGCTAATCCTGAGATTGTTTCAGTAAAGAATATCGGAGATGCAGTTAATTCAATTTATGCAGACTATGTGCCCTTAATAACTGCAGACGAACGTAAATTAATTTTTACCAGCAGAAGACCGTTAAGAGAAAATAGTCCTTTAGACGCTACAGGTAGGTATTATGAATCCATTTTTGAATCTAAAAAAGAGTCGGATGTTTGGTCAAAGGCTGAGCTTGTTAAAGGGTCTGTTAACACAGTTCTTCACGATGCTTGCGTTGGATTGAGTGCTGATGGTAAGCGCATGTTTTTGTTTAAAACAAACGAAAATAAGATAGGTGGTGATTTGTACGAGTCAATTGACATAAATGGTTTTTGGAGCATTCCTTTAAAATTATCAAGAAAAATTAATGGCGAGTTTAGCATTGAGCCAAGCGCCAGCATTAGCTTAGATGAACGGACACTTTATTTTTCTAGTAATCGAGAAGGAGGGTATGGAGGCTTTGATCTTTATCGAGTAATATTATTGCCGAATGGAAGGTGGAGCGAACCATTAAATTTAGGTCCACAAATAAATACTCCATATGATGAGGATGCTCCTTTTATTCACCCTGATAATAAGACTTTATACTTTAGTTCGAAAGGGCATGAAGGGATGGGAGGATATGATATTTATAAAACCACTATTGAAGATGGGAACCAATTTGGGAAGATCATTAATTTAGGTTTTCCTATAAATACTACCACGGATGATATACACTTCGTGATTTCAGCAAATGGAAACACAGGCTACTATTCTTCTTCTAAACCTGGAGGGACTGGCGAGCAAGATATTTACACAATTAACTATTTTAAAAAGTCATTGTATCAATCTGTAATTTACGCAAGTATTCCTAGTCTTGTTGGAGGTGACGTATCCTCAACAGTTAGTTTAATTGACTTGAAAACAGGTGAATTAGTGGGTTTGTTTAACCCAAGAATTCGAGATGCAAGCTTTATTTTTTTAGTAGATCCTGATATGAAATATGAGTTGATTATCGAGGCTGATGGCTATAAAGAATTGATTAAAGAAATTTCATTTACAGCTGATGAGTTAATGCGTGAGCCAAGATTGGAATTTGATTTAAAGAGGAGGGAAGGAGAATGATAAGATATATACTCGGTTGTTTATACGTTTGTTTAGGCTGTTCTCTTGCTGCTCAAGATGCTCAGTTTTCTCAGTTCTATGCATCCCCACTTTATGTTAATCCAGCTTTTACAGGCTCTACAATTGAACATCGTTTAGCTGCCAATTATAGGTTACAATGGCCTGCCGTTCCTGGTGGTTTTAAAGCCTATCATTTTTCTTATGATTACAACGCAGATAAAATAAATTCTGGTTTTGGAATTATGGCAAATAGAGAAGAATCAGGAAGTTTTGGACTAACAACTAATTTGATAGCCCTGAGTTATGCATACCGCTTTGAAATAAAAAGAGACTTATTCATTATGGCAGGAATGAAGTTCGGTTATGGTTTTAGGAGTATCGACTTTTCTAAATTAGTTTTTAATGACCAGTTAGAAAGTGGGGCACCTACTACACGCGACAATAATGCGTTCTTGCAAGAAACAGTTTCTTATCCTGATATTTCTGCAGGAATGTTGATTTATTCACCTAAATACTGGTTTGGAGCATCATTAAATCATATGAATACGCCTAATCAGACATTACTTAGAGGGGATCAAAATGTTAGTGAGCTGCCAATGAAGTTTTCTATGCATGGAGGGTATGTATTTAATATTAAGGATGCTATCGTTAATCGGCTTGGGTCAAATAATGTAACAGCAGCATTTCAGTATAAATCTCAAGCTCGTTTTGACCAGTTGGATATTGGTTTATATTACACAAATAATCCATTGGTCTTTGGTGTCTGGTATAGAGGAATCCCTCTATTTAAAAGCTATGAACCTTCATATGCAAATAATGACGCATTTATCGCTTTGGTGGGCTATACGATTCCTGATTATAATATAAATATTGGATATAGTTATGATATAACAGTCTCTCGATTAGCTGCAAATACCGCAGGAGCTCATGAGGTTTCTATTGTGTATGAAGTAGCAAGTAAACGTAAAAAGAGAAGAAATAGAAAGTTTATCGTTCCGTGTGCAAAATTCTGATTGTAGTGTATCTGCTACACTATTGTAATTTGTTTATACAATTCTATGTGATTTTTATTTTTAAATAATTAATATATAGTTATTTATACTTTTGGCGTTTAATTTTCATTAGAAGTTATCTAATTTATAAAACTTAAAAAATGAAAACTAATATGAAAATTAAAGTAAGTATTGTAACATCACTGTTTCTTATGTTAACTGTTGGTGTTAATGCACAAGAGGAAAGTGAATGGGGAGTAAAAGGAGGGGTAAATTTTTCTAACTTTTACAGTGATCAAATAGATGATCAAAACATGAGAGTAGGTTACAATCTAGGCCTATTTTTTAAAGCTCAGGTAGTAGATTTTTTAGCCATTCAGCCTGAGGTACTTTACACTACAAAAGGAGCAACTACAAAGTATGATAACTTTTTTACAGGTGATGCCGAGTTTACACAGCAATTAAATTATATTGAAGTTCCTGTTTTAGCTGTATTAAACTTAAATGATAATATTAATATACATGCGGGCCCTTATGCTGCATACTTAATAAATGCATCGATTGAAAATGAGGCAGATAATAGCAACTTCAATTTTGTAGAAGAATTAAATGAATCGGACTTCAACCGATTAGACTATGGTTTAGCAGTTGGTGCTGGTTTTGAATTCGATATCCTTAGATTTGGCGCTAGATACAATTTAGGATTAAGTGAAATTGGAGATGTGGATAACAATAGCAACATTGCCATCTCCAATGCTTTTAATGAAACTAAAAATGGAAACTTATCCCTCTACCTAGGTATGTCATTCTAAAATAATAATTATATAGAAAGCCCTTCATTAAGTAATGGTGAAGGGCTTTTTTAGTTATTTATTTTCAAAGTAATTCATGTTTTCTACGGGTGGGGGTGTGTATATGGCATTGCCAAACCCTAAAATAGGATAGAATATAATAGGAAGTAAAATTAGACCAACCGTAAATACTTCATCCTTTCCAAAACGCTTAGCCAGGAGATTGGTTGTCCATATAGCAATAACAAAGTTGGCTATAGGAATTAACAAAAGAATTAACCACCAAGAAGGTTTGCCTACTATCTTAAGTAAGATGTAAAAATTAAAAATAGGTACGATACATGCCCATCCGGGCTGTCCCGCTTTTTTGTAAATTTTCCATTGAGCGACAATGATGATAATTGAGAGTAAAAGGGAAAAAATCATTAATCCTGCTAAAAGCGTT
>CBFHZL010000109.1:0-8757 GCA_965660325.1 uncultured Acidiluteibacter sp. | reverse complement strand
CAGCTTTCTCCGCTTGTTTTGGAGCACCATTTATGCCATTACACCCTACGAAATATGCTGAAATGCTTGGTAAGAAAATGCAAGAAAGCAACGTAAAGGTATGGTTAGTAAACACTGGATGGTCAGGCGGAGCCTATGGAACAGGAAAACGTTTAAGCTTGAAATATACTAGAGCAATGATTACTGCTGCATTGGAAGGCGATCTAAACGATGTGAACTATGAAACACATGAAGTATTTGGATTATCTATGCCAACAACATGTCCTAATGTTCCTCAAGAGATTTTAAGCCCAAAAAATACCTGGACAGATAAGAATGCATATGATAAGAAAGCAAATACACTGGCTGAAGCTTTTACAAAAAACTTCACCAAATATGCTGACTATGCAAATGATGAAATAATGGCTGGTTCACCTAAAGCGACAACTAACGCTTAAAATAACCTTTTATTAATATCATAAAGAGCAAGTTGTGTTATTCACAATTTGCTCTTTTTTTATGTTCTCTATTACGTTAGTTTGTTGTTTAGAAGTTAATTCAAAATAAAAGGGTAATCGAATTAAAGTATTACTGTATCTATTACAGTTTGTAAAATTACTTTCAGAACAGTTTGAGGCGTAAAAAGGGCTAGAATGAAGAGGCAGATAATGAAAAACAGCTTGAATCCCTTGGTCAAGGAGAAAAGCAATTAACCTATCCCTTTTTTCTAATGAATGACACAACAAATAATATAGGTGTGAATTATTGGTCGCGTAATTTGGAATTACAGGAGTGGAGTAGGTATTAGACAAACTCTCATTATACCGCTCCCAAATCTGCTTTCTTTTATGTTGTATTACTTCAAGGTTTTCCAATTGCGCCCATAGAAATGCAGCAATGACTTCAGAAGGCAAAAACGATGACCCAATGTCTACCCAACCATATTTATCCACCTCTCCGCGAAAAAATGCAGAACGATTTGTTCCTTTTTCCCAAATAACTTCAGCGCGATCAGCGAACTGATCATCATTAATGGCCAACAAACCACCCTCACCAGATATAATATTTTTAGTTTCATGAAAAGAAAAAGCTGCTAAATGGCCTATACTTCCAAGCGCTTTCTTTGTTCCGTTAGAAAAAGTAAAGTAACTATCTATGGCTTGAGCTGCATCTTCCACAACATATATCTTATACTTTTGCGATAACTGCATGATTTTTTCCATATCGCAAGCTACCCCGGCATAATGCACAGGTACAATGGCAACAGTTTTTTCGGTTATTAAATCTTCTATCAAACGCTCATCTATTCCGGGATGGTCTTCTCTACTATCACAAAAGACGATCTTTGCTCCTCTTAACACAAAGGCATTTGCTGTAGATACAAAGGTGTAGGAAGGCATAATAACTTCATCACCCTCCTTTATATTCAGAAGAATGGCTGCCATTTCTAACGCATCGGTGCAAGAGGTTGTTAGCAGCGCTTTATTGATACCAAACCTCTCCTCAAAAAAAGTTTGGCATTTTTTAGTATATATCCCGTTTCCAGATATGTGGCCTGACTTAACGGCATCTTCTATGTATCGGGTCTCATTTCCGGTGAGGAAGGGTTTATTAAAAGGTATCTTTTGAGCCATTAAAAGAAATCACAAATGAGTTTATGCGCTAAAGATATTTAAATTGTTCTTAAAACGGACGCTAAACCGAATCATCTAATATGAAAAGTATAATCGACTTACTACTTCACATCCACCTTAACAGGCACTGTAAAATAAAAATTAGCACCTTTCCCAACTTCACTATCCACCCATATTTCTCCACCCATCAATTGGATGTAGGCTTTAGAAATAGACAATCCAAGTCCTGCTCCCTCGTATTTTCTCGCAAGAGACTCATTACCTTGTCGAAACCGTTCAAATATCAGCTCCCGTTGCATTGGTGTAATTCCTTCTCCTGTATCTTTTACATAAAACTGCAAAAAGTCATTTACTTTTTCATAACCGAAGGTAACTGCTCCTTCGTGTGTAAATTTTATGGCATTACTAACTAAATTACTTAACACTTTATGAAGTTTATCTTCGTCAGAATTAATCAACTCTTTAATAAAAATATCTCCACTATAAATCAAGTCAATACCTTTATCTTCTGCATCTTTTTTGTTTGATGAATACAGTTCCGAAAGCAGTCTATTCACATCTACCTCAATTAGTTCAAGCTCCATCTGACCTGACTCAATTTTAGAAATGTCTACAATGTCATTAATAATATTAAGCATGCGTTGACCACTTTTCTCAATAATACCAACATATTCGTTGTGTTCTTCGTGGGAAAATTCTGTCTCTTTAAGCAAACCTGCGAACCCAAGAATTCCATTCATAGGCGTTCTAATTTCGTGACTCATATTGGCCAAAAATGATGTTTTAAGCTTATCACTCTCCTCAGCCCTATTCTTTGCATTGACTAAATCTTGCTCCAACCGTTGTCGGTTAGTAACATTCACTAACATATCTGAAAACACCTTCAATAACACTTCCTCTTTCTCGGAATAAAAGTGATGGCTTTTTACTGAATCAAATCCTAGGAAGCCAATTAACTTACCTTCATTAATCATGGGTAATGTCATTAAACTTTTTACATCCTGAGGCTCTAAAATATGTCTTACTCCATCATCCTCAGGAAGATCTTCTACTTTAGGGATAAATAAGGTTTCATTGTTAGAGTGCGCATTCACCCACCATGGTATCACATCTATTGGAACATTCTGCAATTCATCTATTTGCGCTTCAATCCCATTTTCGCACCATTCATATGTATTGCTGCATTCCATTTTATCAAAATCATAATCAAAAATGTATACACGATCCGCTTCCACAAATCGTCCCAACACGCCAAGAGATTCATGAATTGCATCCTCAACTTTATCAAGAGGAATGTTAATGTACTGAGAGGCAATCATCATAAGTACCCTTTGAAGATCAGAAAGGTAAGCTACTTCTTCCTCTGCCCGCTTGTGGGCTTGAAGCTCTTTCTCATGAATCTTCTTCAAATCGCTTAACTCTTTTTCTAGCTCTTCTCTTGACTTGTCTGACTCTAACATTGCAACAATTTAATTATAAAATATTCTAACCGATAAAAGTAAAGCTTTCATTTCATACAAATGAATAAAAATTTAAATGAAATACAGCAATCAACTTTCTGAAAATAAACAAATTAAACAAAACAAATATTACATATACTAGTTCTAGTCTTAATAATTCGAATTTTTCTGCACATTTTACCTACGTATTATAAATCATTTTATAATGTAGAATATCACATTCAGAAAACTGCTCCCCAACTTTTTGAAATCCTTGACGTTCATAAAATGAAATAGCTTTTAGCTGAGCATGCAAATAAACAGTATCACTTTTTCCAGAAATATCGCGTAGTAGATGCTTGAGCAATACAGAACCAAATCCACTATTTCTGTAGGCTTTTAATAAAGCAAAACGCTCACATTTAATTTTATCTCCGATAAATCGCCACCTAGCAGTTGCTATTGGAGTATCATCCACAAAGAGTAGGTAATGCTTCGAAATATGCTCAAATTCATCAAACTCTTCTTCAGGAGCTACCTGCTGCTCTTCTACAAATACCGTTTTACGTATGGCTACTACTTCATCAAACCGAACTGTATCCGATATAGAAACCTCCTCTACTCTAATGCTTGGGTCATTCATCTGTTTAACTATAAATAATGTTAAGTTCTAAATTGAGTTAACAATAATTAACAGCCCACTATCAGTGATTTGCAGGCTGTATATATAATTTAGTCAACCTCAAAATTAGTTCGATAAAATGGAAGAATCAAACACTACAGAAGCAACAACAATTGTTGGAAATCAATCGATGGATATCAAAGCCATTAATGAGAAAATTCAGAAGGAAAGCTCTTTTGTAGACTTATTATCCATGGAAATGGATAAGGTAATTGTTGGTCAAAAGCACATGGTTGAGCGATTACTCGTTGGGCTTTTATCTGATGGCCACATTTTACTAGAGGGTGTTCCCGGATTAGCAAAAACATTGGCGATTAATACATTGGCTACTTGTGTAGATGCACAGTTTAGCAGGATACAATTTACACCTGACTTATTGCCAGCGGATTTGATTGGTACCATGATTTACAGTCAGAAGAAAGAAGAATTTAACATTAAGAAAGGGCCTATTTTTGCCAATTTTGTCCTTGCGGATGAGATTAATAGAGCTCCTGCTAAAGTGCAAAGTGCGCTTTTAGAAGCTATGCAAGAGAAGCAAATTACCATTGGGGAGGAAACCTTTAAACTACCGAAGCCATTTTTAGTAATGGCTACGCAAAACCCTGTAGAGCAAGAAGGAACTTATCCCCTACCCGAAGCACAAGTAGATCGATTCATGTTAAAAGTGGTATTGGACTACCCAAAGAAAGAAGAAGAAAAGAGAATTATCAGAAGTAATCTTGCTAAAGGCGGAATGCCAAAAGCAAGTAAAATTATTACTCCTGATGATATTGTACGAGCAAGAGAAGTTGTACGTGAAGTATATATGGATGAAAAGATTGAGCAATATATCGTTGACATTGTTTTTGCAACAAGATATCCTCAAGACTTCGGCCTAGAGCGCTTCAAGGACCTTATCAGCTTTGGAGGTTCGCCAAGAGCTAGCATCAACCTTGCACTTGCAGCAAAAGCGTATGCGTTCATTAAGCGAAGAGGATATGTGATTCCTGAAGACGTACGTGCAATTTGTAAAGATGTGCTTTGTCACAGAATAGGCTTAACTTATGAAGCAGAAGCAGAAGAAGTTACTCGTGAAGACATCGTAAATGAAATTCTTAATGCAGTTGAAGTTCCTTAATAATTGATGTTTACAGATCAGTTTTTAAATTCAATTGTTACCACATGACAGATACGAAAGCATTATTAAAAAGAGTTCGAAAAATCGAGATTAAAACCCGCGGTTTGTCCACTCAGGTTTTTTCTGGAGAATACCACTCGGCGTTCAAAGGAAGAGGTATGGCCTTTAGTGAAGTTAGGGAGTATCAGCCGGGAGACGAAATTCGTACCATCGATTGGAACGTAACTGCGCGATTTAATAAACCTTACATCAAAGTTTTTGAAGAGGAGCGCGAAATGACCGTCATGCTTATCGTTGATGTAAGTGGTTCTGAAAACTTTGGATCTCAGGAGAAGACGAAAAAAGAGCAAATCATAGAAATATGCGCTGTACTCGCTTTTTCAGCCATCAATAATAATGATAAAGTCGGTGTTTTATTTTTTAGTGATCAAGTAGAGAAGTTTATTCCTCCAAAGAAAGGTAAAAGTCATATTTTAATGATCATCAGAGAATTATTAGAATTTACTCCTCAAAGTAAAGGAACGAACATTAAAGAGGCCCTCAACTACTTCAACCGTGTGGTTAAGAAAAAATGTACTGCATTTATGATTTCTGATTTTATGGACAAAGGGTTTGAAGATGCACTAAAAATGACCAACAATAAACACGATTTGGTCGCACTTAATATCTTCGATCAGTTAGAAGATGAACTACCAGATGTAGGTTTGATTCAGCTGAGAGATGCAGAAACAGGGCGACAGCGGTGGATAAATACGTCGGACAAAGAAGTTCGATTAAACTATAAGAAAAAAATATTGAAGCGAAAAAAACTTCAAGAACAGTCATTCCGTAAAAGTGGAATCGATGTAGCCAACATATCTACCAGCGAATCATACGTTGGACCATTAATGAATTTATTTAAACGAAGAGAACACAGCAGATAATGAAGTACTATCTTACCCTTTTCTTCAGTCTATTTTTAATATCAATATCGTCTTTTGGCCAGGAAACTGCCGCCGAAGTTCGAGCCATGATTGATAGTAATAAGATTAAAGTAGGTGATCAGGCTCACCTGACGATACAGGTTTCATACTCCGCCGGTAATAATGTCATTTTTCCTGTTTTAAAAGATACGCTCAGCGGTGGAATATCCATAGTAGAGATTAAAGAGATTGATACGGCTTATGATGCGGATGATGTAAAAATCAAGATCTTATCTCAAGAACTGACCATTACTGCATGGGACAGTGGATTTTATCCAATTGAGCCATTTTTGTTTATAGTAAATGGTGTAGAACTCAAAACACAACCACTTCTTTTAGAGGTTTTTGATGTTAAAATAAGTCCTGATGCAGATATAAAAGACATCAAAGGCATCGCAGAAACACCTTTTTCATTCTTGGAGTTCTTGAAGACCAATTGGTACTATTTTGTGATTGGTTTGATTTTAATTTTACTAATTATTGGTCTTGTTTGGTATCTGAACAATAGACCTGAAGAGGTGAAAGAGATGCCTAAACCAAAACCAACAATCCCTGCACACTTAGAAGCGCTTTCTGCATTGGACGAACTTGCAAAGAAAAAATTGTGGCAACAAAATAAAGTGAAAGCATACTATTCTGAATTAACACATATTTTAAGAGTTTACTTGGAGCGGCGCTTTGAAATTCATGCACTAGAGCAAACAAGCGACGAAATTATTTTAGCACTTAGGTCATCAGATATTCCTGAAGCAGAAAAGAAAAAAGTAATGCATGTGTTACTACTTGCCGATATGGTAAAATTCGCCAAAGAACAGCCGATTGGATCTGAGAATGATGCTGCAATGGTGGATGTAAAAAAAGTGGTTGAACTTACAAAGCCATCAGAAGTGATTGAAGAGAAAGCGAAGGAGGGTGAAGAATGATTGATTGGTTTAATGAAATACAGTTTGCAAATCCAGGCTTTTTTCTACTTATTGCCTTGTTACCGCTTTTAATATTGTGGTATTTTTTACGGTTAAAAAAGAAAAACTCAGATATCCGCTTTTCTAGTTTAGAAGGTTTTTCTGATGTAGCTTCGCTGAAAGTTAACCTACGTCATGTACCATTTCTATTAAAAATAATTTCACTAGCCGCCGTTATTACCGTGCTAGCTCGTCCACAATCGTCATTAAGTTATCAAAATGTGGTATCAGAAGGTATTGACATTATGGTGGCTTTTGATATTTCAGGATCTATGCTAGCAGAAGATTTAAAACCCAATCGTTTGGAGGCATCTAAAGAGGTTGCTATCGACTTTATAAAAGATCGACCCATGGATCGGATTGGTTTAGTGGTCTACAGTGGCGAGAGTTTTACCCAATGTCCGTTAACTACTGATCACTCTGTTGTAATTAATCTCTTTAACGATGTAAAGAATGGAATGATTGAAGATGGAACCGCTATCGGTTTAGGACTGGCCACTGCCGTGAATCGTTTAAGGGAAAGTGACGCAAAAAGTCGGGTAATTATTTTACTAACGGATGGAAGTAACACCGCAGGAAGTATACCTCCGCTTACTGCTGCTGAAATAGCACGAGAGTTTGATGTACGTGTTTACACAATTGGCGTTGGAACCAATGGCAAGGCACCGTTTCCGGTTACAGATGCATTCGGTAGACGGTCGTATGAAATGGTAGATGTAAAGATTGATGAGAAAACATTAACTGAGATTGCTCAAACAACCGGTGGAAAATACTTTAGAGCCAACAACAATAGAAAATTAGAGGCCATCTATGAAGAAATTGACCAATTAGAAAAATCTAAAATTGAAGTAACTGAATATCGAAGAAAAAAAGAAGAATTCTTGCCATTTGGTCTGCTTGCAGGGATTGCACTTTTAGGTGCCTATTTATTAAAAGCAACTGTATTTAAATCCATTACGTAATATGTTTAGATTTGAACATAGCATCTTTTTGTGGGCCTTATTGCTAGTGCCAGTTCTGTTGATTATTAACATGTTTTACAACAGATGGCAATTAAACGCAAAGAAAAAGTTGGGTAAACTCTCAGCGATTGAAGCCTTAATGCCTAATCAATCAACTACTAAACGGAAACTTAAGTTTTACCTTTTTCTATTTGCCTTCATCTTTATGATCATTGGTCTTGCTAACCCTCAAATCGGAACAAAGCAAGAAGATGTAAAAATGGAAGGACTGGAATTAATGGTAGCGATTGATGTGTCCAACTCCATGTTGGCCGAAGACCTCTCTCCTAATCGACTTACTGCAGCCAAACTAGCAATGGAACGGTTGATATCGAGGCTTAAAAATGACAAAATAGGCATGATTGTCTTTGCCGGTGAAGCATTTATCCAGTTGCCACTGACCTCAGATTATTCCGCAGCTAAACTATTTTTACAAACCATCAACACTAATATCGTCCCAACGCAAGGAACGGCTATTGGTGCAGCTATAGAATTAGCCACGCAATCTTTCCCTGAAGAAGAGTCTGCGAACAGAGCGTTAATAATATTGACCGATGGTGAAAACCATGAAGATGATGCCATCGCTGCTGCAGAAGCTGCACGAAAAAAAGGAATCAAGGTGTTTACTGTAGGGATGGGCAGCCCATCAGGTTCACCAATTCCGGTATTTAAAGGTGGTCGGCAAAATGGATTCCGCCAAGACAATGATGGAAATACGGTGGTTAGTAGCCTAAATGAAGACATGCTTAAGGAAATTTCATTGGCAGGGAATGGTTCTTATGTGAGAGCTACCAACTCCGGTGCAGGTATACCTCAAATCATAAAAGAATTAAATGGTCTAGAGAAAAAAGAATTTGAAAGTAAAGTCTTTACTGATTTTGAAGACCGTTACCAACTATTTTTTGGACTAGCATTTTTATTGGTCATGATAGAGGCTATTGTTTCTGAACGCAAGCCTAAATGGATAGAAAAAGTTAACCT